>SHVU01000051.1 GCA_009691105.1 Rhodospirillales bacterium | reverse complement strand
GATTGGAAGAAGATCGAAGCCGCGGAAATCGCCCGGGCCAAAACCCCGTCGCCGCGTCGCAAGTTCACGAGCGTCGCCGAGATGCTCGGCGCCCTCGGCTAATACCCTCACCCTCCCGCCGCTGACGCATCGGGTCCCTCCCTCTCCCGCGTGCGGGAGAGGGTCGGGGTGAGGGCGCCGCTTTAGTCGGCGCTAGTCGCAGCGCACGCGGGCATCGATGCGCGGGGCGCAGTTGAACCAGCTCGGCTCGATGGACAGGGCGATCTCTTCGCCGCCGGTCGTCTCGACATAAAACCGCACCGTCTGGTCCATCAGCATGATCAAGCGCCGCTCGCTGCGCAGATCGTCGCGGGCGACGCCGCGGATGCTAATGGTCGAGGTCGCCGGCCAGCGCTCGCCGTCGTTGATGACGATGAAGGACGCCTTGCGCTCGTCGCATACCGTCACGACGTAGAGCTTGAGCTCCATCTGATAGGCCGGCTGATCGTGCACCGGGAAGCCGCCCTTGTAGACGTCGACGGCCCCAGCTGGAAACGCGGCAGCGGCGGCGGCAAGTCCGAGAAGAGCCATGCCGCAGCGCCGAGCCGTCGCCGTCATAGACAAGACTTTCCTCATGGCGCGAGCCGCGATTACCGGAACGCTGTCTCCAGGGCCTGGTCCAGATCGTCGATGATGTCGGCGGGGTCTTCAAGCCCGACCGACAGCCGGACCATGCCGTCGCTGATCCCCATCTTGGCGCGTTCGTCCGGCGTCAGACGCTGATGCGTCGTGGTCGCCGGATGTGTCGTCAGGCTCTTGGCGTCGCCCAGGTTGTTCGAAATGTCGATCAGACGCAGCGCGTTCAAGAACTTGAAGGCGCGCTCGCGGCCGCCGTCGAATTCGAACGTGATGACCGTGCTGCCGTCCTTCATCTGGCGCATGGCGAGCGCGTGCTGCGGATGACTGGCGAGAGCCGGGTACAATGTCCGTTTGATCCGTTTGTGCTTTTCCAAATGTCCGGCGATCTGACGGGCGTTGAGGCAGTGCTGGCGGACGCGGAGTTCGAGCGTCTCCAGGCCTTTCAGGACGACCCAGGAATTGAACGGGCTCGGCGCTGGTCCAGTGTGGCGATAGAACGGCGTCAGGTGCTTTTCCAAATACTCCTGATCGTTGGTCAGGATGGCGCCGCCCATCGCCCGGCCTTGGCCATCCATGTGCTTGGTCGTCGAATAGACGACGATGTCGACGCCGAGCTCCATGGGCTTCTGCAGGATCGGCGTCGCGAAGACGTTGTCGACGACGAAGCGCGCGCCGGCGGCATGGGCCAGATCGGCGACGGCTTTCAGATCGATGATCTCGAGCGTTGGGTTCGACGGCGTCTCGACGAACACGGCCTTCGTCGGTGTGGACAGCGCCTTTTTCCAGGCGTTCAAGTCCTTGCCGTCGACCAGCTCGGTGATGATGCCGAACTTGGGCAGGATTTCGGTCATGACGTAATGACACGAGCCGAACAGGGCCTGGGACGCCACTAGGCGATCGCCGGCTTTCAGCATGCAGGCCAGCGACGTGAAGACCGCGCCCATGCCGCTCGCCGTCGCCCGACAGATCGTCGCGCCTTCGAGCGCGCAGAGCCGGTTTTCGAGCATCTCGACGGTCGGGTTCGAATAGCGCGAATAGATGAAGCGGTTCGACTGGCCCTTGAAGGCGCGCTCGGCGTCTTCGGCCGTCGGATAGATGTAGCCCGAGGTGATGAACAATCCCTCGCTGGTCTCGCCGAATTCCGAACGGCGGGTGCCGCCGCGCACCAGGCGCGTCGCCTGTCGCCAGGTGCTGTCAGGTTTCGGGTCGCGTTTCGTCTCGTCGTTCATGGCACAAGGCCCTCCACACTCGGTTGCGGCCGGGCACAAAAAACCCCGGCCGGTATCGGTCGGGGCTCACCGACCGTTTAGCGGGGGTTTTACGTGGTCCGCAAGCTGGTCGCTCAAATCACCACGAGAGCCAGGAGGAATAATCCGCCCCGGCTCGGTCGTCAAGACGGGAGGGCGGAAGCCCGGAGACCGCCTGCGCCGCGCTGGACAGGCCGCACGGCGATCCCCAATTAAATGAGACAGCGCTAAATGGGACAGTGCGCCGCGCCGGGCCCCGCCATTCCCCTTGCCACCGCGCCCGTGCCATGCCTTGCTTCGAGCCACGCCGAGGAGTTGCCGCATGACCAGTCACGCCATTACCCAAGGGTTGTTTTTCGAGAAGGCGGGCCTCGATAAGGGCAAGGTCGACACCATCGTCGCCGACGCGCTGCAAGGCGCCGACGACGGCGAGTTGTTCCTCGAATTCAACCAATCCGAATCCCTGGTCTTCGACGACGGCCGGCTGAAAAGCGCTAGCTTCGACACGACCCAAGGCTTCGGCTTGCGCGCCGTCTCCGGCGAAGTCACCGGTTATGCGCACGCTTCCGAATTGTCCGAAGCGTCGATCCGCCGCGCCGCGGCGACGGTCAAAGCGGTGCGCGAAGGCCACGGTGGGGTTCTTGCCGAACCGCCGCCGGGCACCAACCGCATTCTCTACACCGAGCAGAGCCCGCTCGCCGATGTCGACTTCGCCGACAAGGTGAAGCTGCTATCGGACATCAACGAGTACGCCCGCGCCAAAGACCCGCGCGTCAAACAGGTTTCGGTGTCGCTCGCCGGTCTGTGGCAAGCCGTGCGCATCATCCGCGCCGGTGGCCATCACGCTGCAGATGTTCGGCCGCTCGTCCGCCTCAACATTTCGATCGTCGCTGCCGACAAGGGCCGTATGGAATCGGGCAGCTACGGCACCGGCGGCCGCGTCGCCTACGATCGCTACGTGACGCCCGACGCGTGGAGGGCCGCCGTCGACGAGGCGCTGCGCCAAGCCGTCGTCAATCTGGAATCGGTTCCGGCTCCGGCCGGTGAAATGCCGGTCGTGCTCGGACCGGGCTGGCCGGGCATTCTGTTGCACGAAGCGATCGGCCACGGCCTCGAAGGCGATTTCAACCGCAAGAAGACGTCGGCCTTCGCCGGGCTTCTCGGCAAACAGATCGCTGCCAAGGGCGTCACCGTCGTCGACGACGGCACCATCCACGATCGCCGAGGCTCGCTGACCATCGACGACGAAGGCACGCCGTCGGCGCGCAACGTGTTGATCGAGGACGGTATCATGCGGGGCTTCATGCACGATCGCATGAACGCGCGGCTGATGGGGATGAAGCCGACCGGCAACGGCCGCCGTCAAAGCTTCGCCCATGTCCCGATGCCGCGCATGACCAACACCGTCATGCTGGGCGGCAGCGTGGCGCCAGAAGAGATCATCGCGTCGGTCGACAAGGGAATCTACGCCGTGAACTTCGGCGGCGGTCAGGTCGACATCACCTCGGGCAAGTTCGTCTTCACCTGCACCGAGGCCTACATGATCGAGAACGGCAAGGTCGGCGCGCCGGTCAAAGGCGCGACCCTGATCGGCAACGGCCCCGATGTGCTCACCAAAGTGACCATGGTTGGATCCGACATGGCGCTCGATCCCGGCGTCGGAACCTGCGGCAAGGAAGGCCAAGGCGTTCCGGTCGGCGTCGGCCAACCGACCATCAAGATCGACCGCCTCACGGTCGGCGGCACAGCGGTTTAGCCCTCACCCCTCCCTCTCCCGCAGAGCGGGAGAGGGAGGGGTGAGGGTGGGGGGAACACAATCAGCATGGCGCAACACGACACGACGGCGGCCGCTCCACGCGGCGCCGTTCCATTCACCGACACAGCTCTGATTTTCGCGACCGGCGCAGTGACGCTCTCACTCGAGGTCCTGACCTCGCGGGTGATGACGCCGTACTTCGGCGTCAGTCTCTATATCTGGTCGGGCATCCTTTCGATCACCCTGGTCTTTCTCGCCGTCGGCTATCGGCTGGGCGGGCGGTGGAGCGAGAGACGCGACCCGGCGAGCCTGGCGACGTTGTTTCTCGGTCTGCCCATCGCCGCCTCGATCGCGGTGACGGCGGCGACGGCGGTCTATCCGGTGTTCTTTCCGTGGCTCGCGGGATTCGATCTCGTCATCGGCAGTTTCGTCGCGGGCGCGGTGTTGCTGGCCTTGCCGCTGGTGGCGCTGTCGGCGATGAATCCGTTGCTGATCGCCATGGCCCGCCAAAGCCAGACCGGCGACGGCGGCGCAGGCCGGGTCTTTTTCATCAGCACCATCGGCTCGGTTGCGGGTGTCTTGATCACGGCGTTCCTGTTCATTCCGAACCAGACGAACTTCCGCGCCATCCTGATGCTCGCCATCGGGCTTGCCGTGGTCAGCGCCGGTCTCGCCGCGATCGACCGTCGCCTGCCGGGCCGCGACAAGCGCCGGCTCGCCATCGGCGCAGCCATCGCCGTGGTTCTCGGGGCCGGCCTGCTGATCGGGCAGAAGACCTACTTGGGATCGATCTCCACGGCGTCGGGCCCGTACGACTATTCGGTGCGTGCCGAGTACACGTCGCTCTTCGGCAACGTCAAAGTCCTCGACGCGCGGCCGACCGATCCGCGCCTGTTGCCGTTCCGCGCCTATGTCCAGGACGGCATGGTGCAGAACCGGACAACGCTGCAGGGCCAGTCGTTGTCGCTCTACACCCACGCTCTCGAAACCCTCGGCCGGGCCTTCGAGCCCGACGCCAAGACCGCCGTCGTTCTTGGCCTCGGTGCCGGCATCGTGCCGGCGGCGCTGCAACGCCGTGGCGTCACCGTGGATGTCGTCGAGATCAACCGCGATTCCTTGGCGGCGGCGCGCGATCATTTTGGCTTCGCCCCCGAACAGGTGGGCGTACATCTCGAAGACGCGCGGACCTTCGTGCATCGCTGCCGCAACCGCTTCGATCTCGCCATGATCGATCTCTTTCATGGCGACGGCACGCCCGACTATCTCCTGACCGTGGAGTTCTTCCGCGACGTCGCCCGCTGCCTCAAGCCGGGCGGCTCGGCGATCATGAACGCCTTCTTCGACGGCCGCGACGAAGCGCCCAATCGACGGCTGCTCGTCACCGTTGCCGCGGCCTTTCCGCAAGTCTTCGAATTCCGCGATCGTTCGGGCGACGGCAGCGGCGCGGGCTACAACGGCTTCATCGTCGCGACCACCGGCGAAGCTCCGGGCCGCGTCGCGGTCGATCTGTCGACGGTGCCGCCGCCGCTCCAAGGCGTCGTCCAGGGCGTGCTGTCGTCGGGCCGCCGGGTCGATCCCCGCGCCTTGTCGGGGGCGCAACCGGTGACCGACGATCACAACGTTTTCACGATCCTGAACGCCGCCACCTTCATGAGTTTCCGACGCGCCTACGTCGGGTTCCTGCCGGTCCACGCGTTGGTCAACTGATGCGCCGGCCGCGCCAAGATGCTCGACTTCCTCGACTTCGCGAAGACCGTCGGGGCGACGGAAATTCTTCAAAAGCCCTTTACCCGCGAGCAGCTCTTGGCCGCGACCCATCGCGTTCTGACCCGCGCCGCGCCCACGGCTTAGCCGGAGACACCACGTCGCTTAGCCGCGCGTCGGGGCGAGACAGGCTTTCAAAAATTTCGCGATCGGCGGGTCGTTCCATTCGGCTACACCGACCAGGCGTCCGATCTCGCGGCCCTCGGCGTCGATCAACAGCGTCGTCGGCATGGCGGTGATCTGCAGCCCGCGGAACGTCGGGCTGCGCAACGCCACATGGGTCGGCAAGTTGCGGATGCCGTGCTTGGCGAAGAACGGCTCGACGACACTCAAACCCTCGCGATCGGTGGAGACGGCGAGGACCCGAACGCCCGAACCGCCAAGTGTCGTTTCGAGCTTGTCGAGATCGGGCAGCTCGCGGACACACGGCGCGCACCACGTCGCCCAGAAATTGACGACCAGGCCCGTGCCCCGATAGTCGGCGAAGGCGAGTTCGCGGCCACGGTCCTCGAAAACCGCGCCGGCGGGCGCCGCCTGGACCGTTTTATGGCGGGTCAATTTCGGCAAAGCCCCGTCCGGATCGGCGCAGGCCGCGGCTTCGACAGCCTGCCGACGGCTCGATATACTCGCCACGACAACGGCCGCGACGATGGCGGCAAGACCGACGAGACAAGCGATGCGGACGGATTTCGACATTAGGACGAGCTCATGGCCCGGGCGGTAAAGAGCGGACGGACGGCGCGGGCGAAGGCCGGAAAGCGGCGCTCGCCCCTGGTCGGCGGTTTGATCGGGCTTGGGCCCGCGGCGGCGCTTGCCCGCATCAATGCCTCGCTCGATTTCGATCGCCGGCTTTATGCCCAGGACATCGCTGCATCCCAGGCTCACGCCGCGATGCTGGGTCAGCAAGGTATCATACCGGCTGGCGACGTGACCAAGATCGCGGCCGGCTTGGCGCGCATCCGGGGAGAGATTGAGGCCGGGGATTTCACCTTCGATCCGGCCCTCGAAGACATTCATATGGCGGTCGAAGCGCGCCTGGCCGAGCTGATCGGCCCGGCGGCCGGACGGCTCCACACGGCACGCTCGCGTAACGATCAGGTCGCGACCGATTTCCGGCTCTGGGTCCGCGACGCTCTCGATCACTTGGACGGGAGTCTCCGCGATCTGCAGACCGCGCTGATCGACAAGGCCGAAAGCCACGCCGACGCCGTTATGCCGGGGTTCACCCATCTGCAGCCGGCGCAGCCGGTGACGCTGGGCCATCTTCTTCTCGCCTATGTCGAGATGCTGGGTCGCGATCGCGGCCGCATCGCCGATGCGCGGCGGCGCTTGAACGAATCGCCGCTCGGTTCGGGCGCGCTCGCCGGGACCTCGTTTCCCATCGACCGGAAGCGGACGGCCAAGGCGCTCGGCTTCGACCGGCCGACCGCGAACTCCATCGACGGCGTGTCGGATCGGGATTTCGCGCTCGAATTCCTGGCCGCCGGCGCGATCGTCGCGGTGCATCTGTCCCGGCTCGGCGAGGAGATCGTCCTCTGGACCAGCCCGATGTTCGGCTACGCGCGGCTTTCGGAGACTTTCTCGACCGGGTCCTCGATCATGCCGCAGAAGCGCAATCCTGACGGCGCCGAGCTGGTGCGCGGCAAGGCCGGCCGCCTGTTCGGAGCGCTGACCGGAATGCTGACCGTCATGAAAGGGTTGCCGCTCGCCTATAATAAGGACCTGCAGGAAGACAAAGAGCCGGTCTTCGGGGCGGCCGATACGCTCGATCTGTGCCTGTCGGTTATGACCGGGATGGTTGGGGATTTGACTTTCGACCGGGCCCGGATGCGCCAGGCCGCTGACGAGGGCCACTTGACGGCGACCGACCTAGCCGATTGGCTGGTGCGGAGTCTGGGCCTGCCGTTCCGCGACGCTTATCGTGTCGCCGGACGCTTGGTCGGACGCGCCGAAGCCAAGGGCTGCCGGCTCGACGAGCTGACGCTCGCGGAGATGCGGATGGAAGAAAAACGAATCACTGCCGATGTCTTTTCGGCTCTCGACGTGAACCGGGCCGTTGCCGGCCGCAAGAGCGAAGGCGGCACCGCGCCGGCCAGCGTTCGCCGCGCCGTTGCCGAGGCTCGGCGTCGTTTTCTCGGGAAGCGGTCATGAGCGAATTTCGCGACGATCGCGAACCCTCACCCCAACCCTCTCCCGCTCTGCGGGATAGGGAGGGACCCGGCGAAGCCGGGAGGGTGAGGGCGCGGCGTTGGTTCGCGCTGGCATTTCTCGGCGGCGCGGTGATGACGCTTGCCGGCTGCGCCCGCAAGAGCCGGCCCGAGCATCCTCCGGGGAGCGAGTATCCCCTTCAGTACCCGACGCAATAGCCGATGGGTCCCTTCGCCTACCGCAACGGCGCGCTGCACGCCGAGACCGTTGACCTCGCGCGGATTGCCGCCGAGGTTCAAACGCCGGTCTACGTCTATTCGACGGCGGGGCTCGAAGCGAACTACCGCGGCTTCATCGATGCTTTCGAAGGCACGCCGCCGCTCATCTGTTTCGCGGTCAAGGCCAACAGCAACACCGCCGTCCTCGCGACCTTTGCTCGGCTCGGCGCCGGAGCCGACGTCGTCTCGGGCGGCGAGCTGCGCCGTGCGTTGGACGCCGGCATTCCACCCGAACGCATCGTTTTTTCCGGCGTCGGCAAAACCGCCGCCGAATTCGAGCAAGCCCTCACCGCTGGCATCCGTCAGATCAACGTCGAATCGCGGCCCGAACTCGAACTTCTCTCCGAAGTCGCCGCGGCGCGCGGCCTGCGGGCGCCGGTGGCGCTCCGGGTCAATCCCGACGTCGACGCCAAGACGCATCACAAGATCTCGACCGGCAAGAGCATCAACAAGTTCGGCATCCCCTGGAGCGAATGCCCGGGGCTGGTGGCCCAGGCCGTCGCCTTGCCCGGCATCAGCTTGCAAGGTCTCGCCGTCCATATCGGTTCGCAGATCACCGAACTCGACGCCTTCGAAGCGGCTTTCCGTCGCGTCGTCGAATGTTTCGTCGGATTGCGCGGCCTGTACCCCGACGCCATGCGACGTCTCGATCTCGGCGGCGGCCTCGGCATCTCGTACGAGCGCGAAGCCATGCCGGCCTTTCGCGATTACGCGCGGATCGTTCGCCGGGCTCTCGCCGGCGTCGACTGCGAGATCGTGCTGGAGCCGGGCCGAGCTCTCGTCGCCTCGGCCGGAGTCCTTCTGACGCGCGTCCTATACGTCAAAGAGGCCGAAGGTCGGCGCTTCGTCATCGTCGACGCCGCGATGAACGATCTGATCCGTCCGGCGATGTATGACGCTTTTCACCGGATCGTTCCGGTCCGCGAACCCGCGGCCGGCGCGGCCTTGGCTCCGGTCGACGTCGTCGGGCCGGTTTGCGAGACCGCCGACACCTTCGCATTGCAACGGCCGCTCCCCACCGTTCGCGCCGGCGACCTCCTCGTTTTCGCCGACGCCGGAGCCTATGGCGCGGTCATGTCCTCCGTGTACAATAGTCGGCCGCTGGTCCCCGAAGTGCTGGTCAAAGACGACGGCTTTGCCATCGTCCGGGAGAGAGTAAGCGACGACGCCATGCTTCGCTTCGAGCGCATGCCCGATTGGTTAAAGCCCCGGACGGTCGCCGATCGGAGCGCCTCGGCGGGACGGCGATGATCGGCCGCGGCCTGGACCGCCATCGCCTCGCTCAGCGGCTCGCCGCCGCCGTTCTGCTCTGGGAGCGACTCTGGGGCACCTTCTGGCCGGCCGTTCTCGTCTTCGGCGCCTTCGTCGCCATTGCGTTGTTCGACGTGCTGCCGCGCCTGCCGGGCGCTATGCATATCCTTCTCCTGTTCGGGTTTATCATCGGCTTCGGGCTGGTGCTCCGGCGCGGTGTGCGCGAATTCCGCTCCATCACCCACGGCGCGGTTCTGGCCCGGCTCGAGCGCGACAACAAACTTCGCCATCGGCCCCTGACCGCGATCGCCGATCGGCTTGCCGCCGGCGGCGACGATCCGGCCTCGGCACAGCTTTGGGCGGTTCACCTTCGGCGTATGGCCGCCGCGGCGCGAAACATGCGGGTGCGCTTGCCGTCACCGGGACTGAGCGGCCGTGATCCGCGCGCCATCCGCGCCGTGGTTCTGATCCTGCTCGCCGCAGCGATTGCCGGAAGCCTCACCGATCCGTGGCCGCGTCTCGGTCGCGCCCTGCAGCCGCGGCTCTCGAACGCCGCCGATGTTCCGGTCGGCGTCGAAGCGTGGATCACGCCGCCCGCCTACACGCGGGTCGCGCCGATGTTCCTTGATCGCGCCGCCAAACCGGGCGCCGAGTCGTTGCGCGTTCCGGCGGGAAGCGCCGTGCTCGCGCAAATCTCCGGATTGCCGACCTCGAACGCGGCCGACGCGCCGAAGCTCAAAGTCGGCGTCGACGAAACCGTCTTCGCGCCGCTCGGCTCGGGCGAGCGCGTCGCCAACCATCGGGTCGAGGCGCCCATCGCCCGCGGCGACTCGCTCGTCGTGCGTCATCGCAACCGCGACATCGCCGCCTGGCCGATCGCCGTCGTGCCCGATCACGTCCCGACCATTCAATTCGCCAGCAAGCCCGCGGCTACCAACCGGGCCCATCTTGGCCTCGCCTACACGGCGAGCGACGATTACGGCCTGACCTCGGTTGCCGCGGTCATCCGCCGGGCCGAAGGCGAAGGCACCAGCGCCGCCGAGCAATTCAAGGTCGAGCTTGCGCTGCCTGGTCTCGGCTCGACCACGGCGCGCGGTCAGCAGACCCACGATCTGACGCCGCATCCTTGGGCCGGCCTTCCGGTGGTGATTCACCTCGAAGCCACCGACGGCATGGGCCAGGTCGGAGCCAGCGAATCGGTTCCGATGATCATGCCGGAGCGCAGCTTCAACCATCCGGTCGCCCGCGCCATCATCGAGCAGCGCAAGCATCTGTCGCTGCTCGCCGCCGGCATTCGTAATCGTGTTGCCCAATCCTTGGCGATGATCGCCGGCGTGCCGCAAGCGTTCTCCCACGACACCGTGGTCTTTCTGGCCTTGGCCGTCGCCGAAAGCCGGCTCTTGAACGATCGCGGCGACGCCGCCGTCGATACCGTTCAGGCCTTGCTGTGGAACACGGCGCTGCGCATCGAAGACGGCGAGCTGTCGGTCGTCGATCGCGAACTGCGTCTCGCCGAAGAACGCCTGATGCGGGCGATGCGCGACAACGCCAATCCGACCGAGATCGACCGCCTGATGGCCGAGATGCGCCAGGCTCTCGACAATTTCATGCAAGCCCTCGTCGAGCAGCTCATGCGTCAGCCCCAGGGCGAGATGCAGCAGATGCCGGCCGACACCCGCAGCATGGGCTTGAACGAATTGCAGCGCATGCTCGATAAGGCCCGCGAGATGGCGCGCACCGGCTCGCTCGAGGCCGCCAAGCGCATGCTCGCCGAGCTGCAACAGATGCTCGAGAATTTGCGCAGCGGCATGCAGGCCGGGAACATGCGCAACAACATGGCCCAGAACCAGCAGATGATGGATCAGATGCGCTCGCTGGCCGATCGCCAGCAGAAGCTGCTCGATCGCACCTTCCGGCGCCAACAGCAGGGCCAGCAAGGTCAACAAGGACAGCATGGGCAACGCGGGCAGCAAGGCCAGCGTGGCCAACAGGGTCAGCAGGGCGAACAAGGCGAAGCCGGCGAAGGTGATGGTGATGCCGCCGAGCAGGAAGCGATCCGTCGCGAGCTTGGCGACGTCATGCGCCGGCTGGGCGAGATGATGGGCAATATTCCCGACGGGCTCGGCCAGGCCGAACGCTCGATGCGCGATTCGACCGGGGCTTTGCGCGGTGGCCGGCCCGGGGATTCGATCGCGCCCCAGACCGACGCGCTCCAGCAACTGCGTCAGGGCATGGAATCGGCCATGGACCAGATGGCCCGCGGCATGGGGCTGATGCTCGGCGCCGATCCCGGCGGTGAGCAGATGCCGATGGGCGAAATGGGTCGGATGCCCAACCATGATCCCTTCGGGCGTGCGCCTGACGGATCCTTCGGCATGGGCACCGACGACGACATGGTCAAAGTCCCGACGCACATGGAAATGCTCCGGGCCCGCGAAATCCTCGACGAACTGCGCCGGCGCATGGGCGATCGCAATCGGCCCAAGATCGAGCGCGACTACATGGAGCGCCTGCTCCGTCAGTTCTGACGGCGGCGTTCGCTTCTCAAACTTCGGCGGCCCACACTCTTATCGTTACCCTCACCCCAACCTCTCCTCTCCCGCACGCGGGAGAGGGAGACGCGTGTCTCTCGCCACAGCGCGAGCCAGGGACGGAAATCGAAAATCGCATCTGCCGATGAATCTCTCTCCCGTTTACGCGAGAGGGCGGGACCCGCGTCAGCGGGAGGGTGAGGGCTCGTCTATCGCACCGCCGGACGTTGCGGTTGCGGTCTTGGGCGCGGTCGTTTCGGCAACGGTTGGGGTTCGTCGCGGCCGCGCAGCCAGGCCACGAGCTTGGCGAGGCGCGACGGGCGCAGTTTCGCGAAGGCGGTGGCGCTTGGCACCCACACCCACGCGTCGCCGCGTCGGGTCAGGACCGAGCGGCGTCCAAAATCATGTCCCATGATGTTCGTCTCTTCTCTTCCTGCAGTTCTTCTTTTGTTCAAATCGCACGCGTTGTCGCGGGCGCGCCGAACGATGCAAAGGCCGTGCCGGGTGAGAGATGGACGAAAAAGCTCGGGAAAGCGGGCGTCTTGGTGGAGAGCCTCACCCTTCCCGGGTCTCGTCGTGGGGACGTTTCTGCCGGGCGCGGCATTGCCGGGCCCGGCAATGCAGGCCGCCGTGTCAGTACGTCAGGAAGGGATGGCCGGTTAGGTCCGACCGACAGGACGGGCGCGAGGCGCTAGCTGGAACGCGCCGGTTCGGCCGGCATGGCGTTGGTGCCCTCGGCGCTCCAATCGACGCCGGCGCGACGCGCCAAGCCCGGCGGGTTCTGGAACAAGGCCCGGAAGGTCGTGTCTTCGCCCGGCGCCAGATCCGCTTTGATCGGGGTCAGGATCTGCGACATCACTTCTTCGCCGTTGGAGTCGTGCAAGGTGACGTAAGTTTTGATGCGACGAGATTTCTGCACATCAAGATTGTAGATGATATCCAAATTGTCGAGGGGCTAGATGCATCTTTAGATCCCCATCTAATTGTTGTTTTTGTGAAAATCGGTGACAGGCTTGGCGAGGACAAATTCTTTGTCCTGCAGCAATCTGTCCTGCAATCCATAATTCAAAAAAGTTATACGGATTTTCTAGATAAGCACGACGGACGCCGGCCGCGTAATGCACAAACAACACATAACTCAGTCACGTTGGCGCATCTCCTGCCGTACCAGGACAACTGGAAACTCATCGAGCAGCGTTTCACATGAATGCTTCGACGTCACTGACCCAGTAATTGGCCGCTCAGAAGCATCAAATTTTCTGTGACCAGTGCCGCGAGAATAACCGGTTCGTAGCGATCAAACCCATACACACCGAGGCCGGGTAGATGGGGAGTAGGGTTGATGCTCATTTAGTAATCTCCAATTCTAAACCGGTTTCCCAAACTGCCGCAGGGTGAATCGAAGACAGAGATCATCCCGTACTCGCGCGAACTTGTTGGACATGCTTGCAGTTACCGCGGAACTCAAATCCCTTGCAGGTGCACTCAAGATGGCCTGCGCGACCGTAGGTGATCCGGTAGGTCTGCGATTTATCCCGGTCACTTCCAAACTCCCAAACACCAGTGCTCTCAATCTGAGATATCGCAGATTCACCTCGGGGCGTATCCGCAACAAGGCGCTCGACTGAGGCAGACGCCACAGTAGCGCCCGATCGGGCTATCCTGACTTCTTCGATCAGTGCCGGATTCAGGGTGCGAAGATTATTCGCCAGTTCCGCCAGAAGAGAAGCATGATGACTTCGTCGCCGGCCTCGGTCTCGCGTGCCGTCCGCATGTTGCGAATTTAGAGGCCACTGCCGAGGACGTCGCCGCCCAGTCCGACCATGGCGTAGACGCTGTTGGCG
>SHVU01000050.1 GCA_009691105.1 Rhodospirillales bacterium | reverse complement strand
GGATTCGTGGCGCTGCTCGGCGCGCCCAACACCGGGAAGTCGACGCTGCTCAACCGTGTCGTCGGTGCGAAGGTGTCGATCGTCACGCCGAAAGCCCAAACGACGCGAAGCCGCATTCTCGGCATTCGCATAGTCGGCAAGACCCAGATCGTCTTCGTCGATACGCCCGGCATCTTCCAGCCGCGCCGCCGTCTCGACCGCGCCATGGTGTCAGCCGCCTGGTCGGGTGCGTCGGATGCCGACATGGTCGTGCTGCTGATCGATGCGGCTCGCGGCGTCGACGCCGGCACCCGCGCCATCGCGGCCCGGCTCGTAGAGACCGGACGGCCGGTCGTCCTCGTTCTCAACAAGATCGATGCGGCGCCGAAGACGAAGCTGCTGGCGCTGGCCTCCGATCTGAATGCCGCCGCGTCCTATGCCGCGACGTTCATGATCTCGGCCACGACCGGTGACGGCGTCGACGATCTCGTGCAATTCCTGGCCGGCCGTGTCCCGGAAGGCCAATGGCACTTTCCCGAAGACCAGCTCTCGGACATCAACGAGCGGCTGTTCGCGGCGGAGGTCACGCGCGAGAAACTCTTTTTCGAGCTGACCCAGGAGCTGCCCTACGCCGCCTGCGTCGAGACCGAAGCCTGGGAAGAACGCTCCGACGGCAGCGTCCGGATTTCCCAGACGATCATCGTTGAGAAGGACAGCCAAAAGAAAATTGTCGTCGGCAAAGGCGGGGCCAGGGTCAAGGCGATCGGCGAAGCCGCCCGGCGCGATCTCGAGCGGTTGCTCGAACGCCGGGTTCACTTGTTCCTGTTCGTCAAAGTCCGCGCCGGCTGGGGCGAGGATCCGGATTCCTACCAGACCCTCGGCCTCGACTTCCGGTCGTAACGACCGGCCGGCTAGCTCTTGAGCAGCGCGTCCTCGTAGGCGAAGAGGCCGGTCGAGCCGCCGGTGTGCAGGAAGACCACGGTGTCTTTCTTCGAAAACACTTGGCCTTTGCGGATGAGATCGATCAGTCCGGCCATGGCCTTGCCCGAATAGACTGGATCGAGCAGCAAGCCTTCGTAACGGGCGGCTAGCGTCACCGCTTCGACCATGCCCGGCGTCGGAATGCCGTAGCCTGCGCCGACATAATCACCGTTGGCGACGATCATCTGACGCGTCACGCCGCCTTTGATGCCCAGCATCTCGGCAGTCTGTGAGGCCAGCTTATGGACGGCCTCTTCCTGTTTGTCTTTGGGCTGACGAACGCTGATGCCGTAGACCAGGATGCCGCTGTTGGAGCCTTCCAGGCCGCAGACGACGCCGGCCTGTGTGCCGGTCGAGCCGGTGGCGTGGACGACGTGATCGATGCGCAGGCCCATTTCGTTGGCCTGATGCAGCATCTCCAGCGACGACGCGACATAGCCGAGCGCGCCGATGGTGTTCGAGCCGCCGCCCGGAATGACGTAGGGCTTGCCGCCTTTGCCGCGGATTTCCTCGGCGACCTTTTCCATGGCGGCGTTCATGTCGGTGCCGCTGGCGACGTGGCGAATGCCCGCGCCGAACAATTTATCGAGGAAGACGTTGCCGCTGTTCTCATACGCCGGGGTCGCGTCTTTGACGCGCCGTTCGAGGATGATCTCGCACTTCAAGCCGAGCTTGCAGGCGGCGGCCGCGGTCTGGCGGGCGTGGTTGGATTGCACGGCGCCTTGGGTGATGACCGTGTCGGCGCCTTGCTTCAAGGCGTCGGCCATAAGGAATTCGAGCTTGCGCGTCTTGTTGCCGCCGGTCGCGAGGCCGGTGCAGTCGTCGCGTTTGACGTACAGCTTTGGCCCGCCGAGGAGCTTGGTCAGCCGTTCCATCGGTTCGAGCGGGGTGGGGGCGTGGCAGAGTTTGATTCGCGGGAAGCGGGACAGATGCATGGGACTCGCCGTTCGTGGGAGGGCAGGGAAAGCGTTTGCGGATTGGTGCGGACGCGGACCAGTATAGCCGTGGACAATCCGTCACCCAACGCGAATCACGACCATGGAATGGAGCGACCAGGGCATCGTCCTCTCGGTTCGCGGTCACGGCGAAACCGCCGCGATCGTCAGCCTGATGAGCCGCGAGCGCGGTCGGCATCTGGGCCTCGTCCACGGCGGGCAGGGGCGACGCATGCGTGGCATTCTCCAGCCGGGTAACTTGCTGGACGTGCGCTGGCGGGCCCGGCTCTCCGAACACCTCGGGTCCTATAGCTGCGAACTGACGCGGGCCTATTCGGGCGGCGTGTTCGACGACGCCCTCAAACTCCATGCCATGAGCGCGGCGCTTGGCCTGGTCGATGCGGCGCTGCCCGAGCGCGAGCCGCACGGCCCGCTGTTCGAACGCCTGACGCAGCTTCTCGGCGATCTGCAGGGCGAGGATTGGCAGGCCGGATACGTCCGGTTCGAGATCGACTTGTTGCGCGAGCTCGGCTTCGGTCTCGATCTTAGCTGTTGCGCCGCGACCGGAACGACCGAGGACCTCGCCTTCGTCTCACCGGTGACGGGCCGGGCGGTGTCGCGACCGGCCGCGCAGCCGTATCGGGCCCGGCTTTTGCCGTTGCCGTCGTTCTTGATTGAGGCGACGAGCGGTGCCGGAGAATTCGCCACGGGCTTGGCGCTTACCGCGCATTTTCTAGAGCGGCATGTTCTCGCGCCCCACGGCGGGGCTATGCCGGCGGCCCGGGTCCGCTTGGCCCAGGGCTTTGCCCGCCTGGACGCCGCCGTCCGCCGGCCCGGGTCAAAATCGACCGATTGACGAGCCCGCGAGTTTACCTACTATTCCTGGTGGATGGCCGGGCGGCGCCGATTTCAGGTGTTGCCGGCTGTCCGTGAATGGCCGGGGCTAGCCCGGCCATGACAGTTAAGAGCGGCAAGAAGGTTCAAGACCCGTTCCATGGCGTCGGAAGATATTCGCGATACGCCCCTCGTCGATGCGCTGAGCGAGCGATATCTCGCCTACGCGCTGTCGACCATCATGTCGCGGTCGCTCCCCGACGTTCGTGACGGGCTCAAGCCGGTTCACCGGCGTCTTCTTCATGCGATGCGCGAGATCGGCCTCGGCCCCGAAGGCGGCTACAAGAAAAGCGCCCGCGTCGTCGGCGATGTCATCGGCAAGTTCCATCCCCATGGCGACGTCGCGGTCTATGACGCGCTCGTCCGCCTCGCTCAGGATTTCGCGGCCCGCTATCCCCTGGTCGACGGCCAAGGCAACTTCGGCAACGTCGACGGCGATAACGCTGCGGCCATGCGTTACACCGAAGCCAAGCTGACGACGGTCGCCGCGGCACTGCTCGAAGGCATCGACGAAGATGCCGTTGATTTCCGCCCCACCTATACGAACGAGGACCGCGAGCCGGTCGTGTTGCCGGCGCGCTTCCCGAACTTGTTGGCCAACGGCGCGGCCGGTATCGCCGTCGGCATGGCGACGAGCATCCCGCCGCACAACGTCGCCGAGATTTGCCAGGCGCTGTTGCATCTGATCAAGTTCCCCAACGCGACCGTCGGTAAGCTGAACGAATTCATTCGCGGTCCGGATTTTCCGACCAGCGGCATTCTGATCGAGCCAACCGAAGCGATCGTCGAGGCCTACAAGACGGGCCGGGGCAGCTTCCGGTTGCGGGCTCGTTGGACGGTCGAGAAGCACGGTCACGGTCTGTGGCACGCGGTCGTCACGGAAATTCCCTACCAGGTTCAGAAGGCGCGCTTGATCGAGCGCATGGCCGAGCTGATCTCCGAGAAGAAACTGCCGCTTCTCGCCGACGTCCGTGACGAATCGACGGCGGATGTGCGCGTCGTGCTCGAGCCGCGCAGCCGCACGGTCGAGCCCGAAGTCATGATGGAGCAGCTGTTCCGCTCGACCGAGCTCGAGGCGCGGATCCCGCTCAATATGAACGTCCTCGACGCCACACAAACGCCGCGCGTCATGAACCTGCGCGAGGTCTTGTCGGCGTTCCTCGAGCATCGCCACGAAGTCTTGATGCGCGTCACGCGCCACCGCCTCGCCAATACCGAGCGGCGGCTCGAGGTGTTGGCCGGATTCCTGATCGTCTATCTGAATCTCGACAAGGTGATCCGCATCATCCGTCAGGAGGAAGAGCCGAAGCCGAAACTGATGAAGGCCTTCAAGCTGACCGATCTGCAGGCCGAAGCCGTCTTGAACATGCGGCTTCGCCAGTTGCGGAAACTTGAGGAAATGGAGATCCGCCGTGAGCACGACGAGCTCAGCGCCAAGCGCAGCGAATTGAAGCGCTTGCTGGCCGACAAGGATCGCCGCTGGACAGCGATCGCCGCCGATATCACCGACATCCGCAAGACCTGGGGCCCCGATACCCCAACGGGTCGCCGGCGGACCGAAATCGGCACGCCGCCTAAGGACGTCGAGATTCCGCTCGACGTCATGATCGAGAAGGAACCGATCACCGTGTTTCTGTCCGAGAAGGGATGGATCCGGGCGGCGCGCGGGCATCTCCAAGACCGATCCGACATCAAGTACAAGGAAGGCGACCATGGCAAGTTCGCGTTCTTCGCCGAGACCACCGACAAGCTCGTGGTCTTCGCGACCAACGGTCGTTTCTACACGGTCGGATGCGACAAGCTTCCGGGCGGGCGCGGCCACGGCGAGCCGTTGCGCTTGATGATCGACCTCGCCAACGATCAGGACTTCGTCCAAGTACTGGTACACAAGCCCGGGCGTCGCTTGGTCATCGCCTCCGACAAGGGACGTGGCTTCATCGTCGCCGAGAACGATATCATTGCTCAGACCCGCGTCGGCAAGCAGGTTCTGAACCTGGCCGAGGGCGAGCGGGCGGTGGCAGCGGCGCCGATCGAAGCCGGCCACGATTGGGTTGCGGCGGTCGGCACCAAACGCAAGCTCATCATTTTCCCGCTCAAGGAACTGCCGGAAATGACCCGGGGCCGGGGCGTGATTCTGCAACGCTACCGCGAGGGCACGCTGTCCGACGTGGTGGCGTTCCGCCGCGCCGACGGCCTGACCTGGGCGATCGGCGAAGACGGCCGGACCCGCAGCGAAACCGCTCTAGCCGATTGGGTCGGAAAGCGCGGTCAGGCCGGGCGAATCGCTCCCAAGGGATTCTCCCGCGCCAATCGGTTTACTTGACCATCAAGGACTGATACGAGATTCAGGCTTCGAACCCCAAGAGGAACGCCATGAACGCCACCGTCACCGTTTTGCAGCCGACGCTAGCCCAAGCTTTGTGGCCCACGACCGAGCGCGGTCAGTGGGTGCGCGCCGGCCTGCTCGCGCTTCTTGGCTCGGCCTTCATCGCCGCCTCGGCGCAGGTCGTGGTTCCGCTCTGGCTCGTGCCGATCACCGGCCAGACCTTCGCCGTCCTCGTCATCGGCATGATGTTCGGGGCGCGGCTCGGGGCTGCGACCGTCGTTCTGTATCTGGTCGAAGGCGCGGTCGGCCTTCCGGTCTTTCACAGGTTGGCGTCGGGCTTGCCGTTCCTGATGGGAACGACCGGCGGATATCTGGTCGGCTTTCCGTTCGCCGCAGGTCTCGTTGGTTATCTCGCCGAGCGTGGCTGGGACCGCAGCTGGGTTCGTACCGCCGCCGCCATGATCATCGGTAACATCGTGATCTATGCGTGCGGAGTGTCGTGGCTCGCGAGCCTGATCGGCATCGAGAAAGCGATTCAATTAGGCCTGACGCCGTTTCTCGTAGGCGACTTGCTCAAGATCGCGCTGGCGACGGCCTTGTTGCCGTGGTGCTGGACGCTCGCCCCGCGTCTGCGCGACTAGCCTTTCCGTATACGTCCCATACTTGAAGGGCAGCAGCCGGGCGTTCGCATAGGCCTGGTCGGATAGTCGCGCCCAGGCCATGGACTTCCGGCGGAAGTCGATAAAACTGTCATAGACCTTCTTCGTAACCGGATCGGCGGTGCCGATCTCGGCGACGATCTGTCCCGACATTTCGCCGATCGCTTTGATCACGTCATCCGAAAATTTTCGGATTTTGACTTTGTGCTGGTCGACGAGCGTGGCGAGCGCCACGGCGTTGTTGGCGTTGAACTCGGCAAGCACGGCATCGTTTTCGGCGGCCAGCGCGCTCTGAAAGACCGCCTGCTGATCGGCGCTCAGGCCGTTCCAGACTTTGAGATTGATACCGACGTTCAAGGCTCTGCTGGGTTCGTGAAAGCCCGGGTAGTAATAGTGCTCGGCGACTTTGTAGAGACCCAGCGCCAGATCGTTCCATGGCCAGACCCATTCGGTGGCATCGATGGCGCCCGATTGCAGGGCCGGAAAGATGTCGCCAACCGGCAGGTTGACCGCGCCGGCGCCGATGCGGAGCAGCACTTCGCCGCCCAATCCCGGCATCCGGAACTTGAGGCCATTCCAGTCCTCGAGGGAATTGACCTCTTTGCGGAACCAGCCGCCCATCTGCACGCCGGTGTTGCCGGCGAGGAACGGCTTGATCCCGAACCCGGCCGAGAGATCGTCCCAAAGTTTTTGACCGCCGCCGAATTGAATCCAGGCGTTGAGTTAGGTCGCCGTCATGCCGAAGGGCACAGCCGTGAAGAAGTTGTAGGCCTTGGACTTGTTCTGCCAGTAGTAGTCGGCGCCGTGATAGAGGTCGGCCGCGCCGCTCGACAACGCGTCGAAGGATTCGAACGGCGGTACGAGTTCGCCGGCGGCATAGACTTTGATCGTGATGCGCTGGCTGGTGGCGTCGCCGACGCGTTTGGCGAGACGCTCGGCGGCGGTTCCGAGGCCCGGAAAATTCTTGGGCCACGTCGTGATCATCTTGAGCTCGCACAGACCTTTGGCGATCGCCGGTCGCGGCAACGTCGCCGCGGCAGCGGCGCCCAAGGCAGCATAGCGAAAAATTGTGGCGATGAATCACGTCGTTTCTCCCCAAAACGGCGACGATCTCGCAAGAGTTAGCATCGAACCGCGCCCCCGCACCAGTGATGGAGGCCAGACGGGCGGTGTCCAAGATCCCTGGCTAAATTGTCGCCGGTGGAGGATGCCTCCGAAAGTTAGGGATAACCCCTTGGCGCTTCCGGCCCCAAGGAGTTGGTCGCTAACCCTGACGTGCCGAAGCCTTTTGCGCCGACGTGTCTAAGGTCACGAGTGTTCCCGCACGGCGTGACGGGCAGTCGGCAATCAAGACAAAAAGAAAGGGACGGCGATGAGGACATCATCCAATACCCCCATTAGTGCATCCTATTTTATCGGCGCGATGTGCGCCGCGTTATTGGCCATTCCTGGCATGGCTCAGGCGACCAGCTTGGGCTATGGCGATTGGCTCGGCGAATTCGCCGGGCCTAGCGGGGGTGTCACCGAAAGTGAGATCGAAGCCCGTACCGGCGACGATGTGACCTTTAGGGGTGGGTGGACGTTGATCCCTCACGACACCGCGGACTTAGACTTCAAGATCACCGACACCCTGTTCTGGATCTTGCCGGTGGGCGGCCAGTGGAAATATGAGGGCTCGGAGACGATCGACGATCTGTATCTGTCGATCAAATACGATCACTTCTACAGCATCTTCCACTATGACTCGGTCGATCAGTGGGGCCGTGGCTTGTTCTCCAGCGATCCTGACAGCACCGGCGTGCCGACGAGCCAATGGCATCGCGGCAAGCCGTTCCAGACCTTGCAGGTCTTGATGTGGAGCGGTGACGGTCGGCGGCGGCACGACCAACCGACGCCAGCCGGCCGGCGTATAAATTTCGGCCGGCGAGAAGCTCGCCTTGTAGGACATCTTCGCGCTGGTCTCGACCCAATAGCCGAGATAGACGTGCGCCGCGCCGATGGCAGCGGCGCGTTCGATCAAGCTCAAGATCAACCATGTCCCGAGGCTGGCGCGCTCGGCCTCGGGGTCGAAGAAGCTGTAGACGGCGGAAAACCCGTCGCCGACTCGATCGACGAGACAGACCGCGACCAAACGCCGTTCGGCGTCGCGAACCTCGATCAGCCGGGTGTCGATGCTCGATTCCTCGACCATGGCCCGGTAATCGATGAAATCCATCTTGGCCATTTCGCCGCTCGCGTGACGCGAGCGCTGATAGCGGACGAAGAGATCGTACTGTTCTGCCGAGGCGACGGGACGAAGCTCGCGGACTTTGAGTCCGGCGTTGCGTCGCAGCAGGCGGCGCTGGGTCCGCGACGGCGTGAAATCCGCCACCAAGACGCGAAGGGCGCGGCAAGCGTTGCAGCGCGGACAGGCCGGTGAGTACACGACGCGATGGCTGCGCCGGAATCCGGCCTGCGCCAAACGATCGTGCAGACGTGCCGCTCCCGGGCCGGAAATTTCGGCGAGGACCCGGCGCTCGAGGCGATCCGGAAGATAGGGGCACGGAAGAGGGGTGGTCGCGAAGAAGAACTGGCGCTCGGCAGTGAAGTCGATCTTCATGGTGTCGCAGAGCCGCCTTCAGAGGACCTTACGAAACAAGCGATCACCCGCGGACGCCAGCCATGCGGTGGTGTCGGGCGCGGGGCCATGGCGCGTCAGGTAATGAGTTGGTCTTCGCCGCCGGCGCTTACGTCCCCCAGCGGCCGAGCCGATTCGCCCGCGTATGCTAGCACAGGCAACCGCGGCATATCACGAGGTCACGATAGGTCCCAGAGTTGCGTCACGTCACGCTGTTGTCGTCCAAAATCCTTCACACCGTAGGCCTGATCGTCCAAATCATGGCCAGGGCCAACGCTGGCCTGGAAAGCTTGAGGACATGGCCGAAGTCCAATTCATTGGTCAACCGCCCCCGGAAAAGAAGGGTGCGGAAAAGCGCGAAAAATTCCTGCTGAGGCTCCTCGTCGGTAAGTTCGTCCACCCGATCAAAGGACGGCCGGGGATGCCACCGCAGTTGCCGCGCGTTGTCCTGATGGGCTTCGACGAATACCTCATGAAGCTTATGGGCCAGCCGCTCTATGAAGAGCTGAACAGCGACGCCCGCGGCTTGCTGTCCCACATCAAATCCGACGACGACTTTATCTGGCGCGAGATCTGGAAGAACGAGCTCTACGGACGCTTCGTTCTCAATATCCTTGTGCGGTTCCTGCTCAAGTTCACCAATTTCGAACGCGCCAAGAACACCTTCGAATCGATCCTCAACGACAAGATCGGCCAGACGGATAAAAAGTTCGTCTTCGAGGAAAAGCACTTCAAGTTGCTGTTCCTGACGCTCTTTGCGGACGTCTTCACGCTCTGCAAAGAGGAAAAAGTCCGGTAGAAGCTGGACTTCCTTTTCGGCGACGGCACGGCCGAAAAGATCGCCGCGATCTACAAGATCTACAGCAAAGGCTAAGTCGCGATTACGAGCGACGTAGGCCGGGCGTCCTAGACGACGCCCGAGGCTTTCAGCTTGGCGATATCGGCTGGGCGATACCCAAGACCCGCGAGGACTTCGTCGGTGTGTTCGCCCAAGAGCGGCGGCGGCCGGTGATAGGCCACGGGCGACGCGCTGAGTTTCAAGGGGCTTCCCACCAACGGCACTTTGCCGGCGAGGGGATGATCCATCTCGATCCGCATGCCGCGCGCCAGCACATGAGGATCGGCGAAGACCTGGGCCAAATCGTTGATCGGACCGCAGGGAATGCCCGCCGCCTCGAGCGCTTCGAACCAATAATTGCCGGGCTTCGAGCGCATGACCGATTCCAGGATCGGCACTAACACAGTGCGGTTCGCGACCCGCTGGCCGTTGGTCGCGAAGCGCTCGTCGGCGACCAGTTCCGGTCGGCCCAAGACTTCGCAGAACCGTTTGAATTGTCCGTCGTTGCCGACCGCGATGACGATGGCGCCATCGCTGGTGGCGAACGACTGGTACGGCACGATGTTGGGATGGGCATTACCGATGCGGCCCGGTGGCGTGCCCGTGGCGAGATAGTTCATGGCTTGATTGGCCAGCGTCCCGACCACGCAATCCATGAGGGCGATATCGACGGCTTGGCCTGCGCCCGTGTTCGCGCGGTGCTGCAGCGCCGATAGGATTCCAATCGTGGCGTAGAGGCCGGACATGAGATCGGCGACGGGAATGCCGACCCGCGTCGGCTCGCCGCCCTCGGCGGTCGAACGACCCGAGATGCTCATGATGCCGGCCATCGCCTGGATCATGGCGTCGTATCCGGCGCGCTCGCGATAGGGACCGGTCTGGCCAAAGCCGGTGATCGAGCAATAGATCAGCTTCGGGTTCACGGCCTTCAGGCTGTCGTAGCCGAGGCCGTATTTTTGGAGATCGCCAGTCTTAAAGTTCTCAACGAGAACATCCGACTTAAGTATCAGATCTAGAATGATTTTTTGACCATCGGGTTTGGTCAAATCGACGCTCAAGGAACGCTTGT
Source organism: Rhodospirillales bacterium (assembly GCA_009691105.1). Taxonomy (GTDB): domain Bacteria; phylum Pseudomonadota; class Alphaproteobacteria; order Rhodospirillales; family SHVU01; genus SHVU01. Next base: position 3,376 of record SHVU01000050.1, on the reverse strand, counting down.
TCCGGTTGGCTGCCAGGAAGTAGGCGGACTCGCTCGTGTCCTTGCCGTTCGCATCTTTGAGGGCTGGGGGTAAGAAGGCGCGGGTGTCGTCGCCGCGACCGGGTCGCTCGATCTTGATCACCTCGGCGCCGAGGTCGGCGAGGATCATCGTGCAGAACGGCCCGGCGAGAACGCGGGTCAAATCAACGACGGCAATACCGCGCAAAGGGCCAGCGGTGCTCACGGGCAACCTCCGTAGATGAGTCCTTACGTAACAAAGCCAGCCGTCTCAGGCAATCGGCCGATCTTTTTCCGGTGAGTCGGGGCGAAGCAGGCCGATGGCGAAATGGACCGCGAGCGCGATGAGGACGACGGCCCCGCCGCCGAGCGCTAACCGCGTCGGCTCTTCGCCGATGGTAATCCACACCCAAATCGGGGCGAGAACGGTTTCGAGCATGGCGAGAAGTTGGACTTCGGCCGCCGGCAGATGGCGAAGGCCGCGGACGAAGAGCAATAGACCGAAGCCGAGCTGGGCGAATCCCATGATGGCGAGGAGCGCCATGTCGCTCGGTGCGATGGCGAAGGGCTCGGCGACCGGCCAGACCAGAACGGCGGCGAGGATTCCCGATACCGCAACGGTTGGAACGAGTTCGATGGTGCGGGCCTTACGCAGCACGACCGGGATCCCACCCAGAATGACGGCGAGAACGACCGCCAAGAGATCGCCGGTCAGTCCGCCGCCGTCGAGGGAGTCGAGAAGCATGACCCCGACGCCGGCGAAGACGACGGCAATCGTGACCCAGGTCCGCGGGCGCACCCGTTCGCCGAGGATCGGCCAGGCGAGAAGGGCGGCGACGAACGGCGCGGCGCAAATGATGATCTGGGTGTGGGCGACCGTGGTCCGGCGTAGCGACAGGATGTAGAGCGTGAAGGTCGCTGCGTACATCACGCTGGCGAGAATGCCGTACCAGCCCGATTCAACCAAGCGCGTCCAAAACGTGCGCGGCCCTTGGCTGGCGACAGCCATGCTGAGAAAAAGACCGGCGAAGGCCGTTCGCCAAAAGATGACTTCGAAATCGCCAGCTTGAACCAGGCGCACGATCAGCCCGCCGATGCTCCAGACCGTCGCCGCGGCGGCGATCAGTATGACGCCGCGCAGAGGACTCGCGGGCGTGGTCATCGGTGGCCGATGGTGGCGCGGCGGACCGGAGCCGGCGGAATTGTGTTTAGCCGCGCTTCAGAAGGGTCGCGGCTTCGACGGCGGCGTAGGTCAGGATGCCGTCGGCGCCGGCCCGCTTGAAGGCGAGCAGGCATTCCATCATGACGCGATCGTAGTCGAGCCAGCCTTGCGCGCCGGCGGCTTTGAGCATCGCGTATTCGCCACTGGTGTTATAGGCGAAGGTCGGGATCGCGAAGGCATCCTTCACGCGGCGCAACACGTCGAGATAGGCGAGCCCTGGCTTCACCATCACCATGTCGGCGCCTTCGGCGATGTCGAGCCCGACTTCGCGAAGCGCCTCGTCGGAGTTGGCGGGATCCATCTGGTAGGTTTTCTTGTCGCCCTTCAGCGCCTTGCCCGATCCGACCGCGTCGCGGAACGGACCGTAGAAGGCCGAGGCGTACTTCGCCGCATAGGACATGATCCGGCAATGGATGAAGCCGGAGGCGTCGAGAGCATCGCGGATTGCGCCGACGCGTCCATCCATCATGTCGGAGGGCGCGGCGATATCGGCGCCAGCCTCCGCCTGGACGATGGCTTGGCGGCCCAGCATCTCGAGCGTCTCGTCGTTGGCGACGTAACCGTTGCGCACAATGCCGTCGTGGCCGTCGGCGTTGAATGGATCGAGAGCGACGTCGCAGACGACGCCGATGTCGGGATGCGCTTTCTTGATGGCGCGCACGGCCTGGCACACGACGTTCTCGGGATTGAGCGCTTCGCGGCAGTCGGCCGTCTTCAAACGATCTTCGACATAGGGAAAAACAGCGATGGCGGGAATGCCGAGGTCTTTTGCCTTGCCGACGACATCGGCGAGCAAGTCCGTGGTCAGCCGATCGACGCCCGGCATCGAAGCGACGGGGACGCGCGTGTTGGTGCCCTCGATCACGAACACCGGCCAGATCAAGTCGTCGGCGCTCAAGCGATGCTCGGCGACGAGGCGACGCGTCCAGGCGTCGTGACGATTGCGCCGCAGTCGCGTGCGCGGAAAGGCGCCGGGGCTTCGCCCTTGCGCTTCCTCGAGAGCCCACCAATCGGGACGTTTGACGTCGAACATCGGCGCTGCTCCGAAGCGGTCTAAAAACCGAATGCGAGGCCCATTGATCGCCCCGCGTTCCGACCTTGTCAAGGCGCGCCGGCCGTCCCGCTTCGAGGCCTTGCGGGCCGCCGGAATCGTGCAGATTGACAGTGTCGCTCCATGGTTCGGCGATCGCTGGGAGGTGGCGTGGCAAAAGACACTCGCTTGGCCGAGGTCTTGTTCGAGTTCCGGCACCTCGGTAACTCCGTGCAGGTCAACGCCATCGACCCCGACACCGGAACCGAGGTTTCGATGGTGGGGGACCCGCGGGCCGGGGAACATGTCCTCAAGCAAGCCGCGATGCGCAAGCTCGCCTTCGTTCTCGCCAAGCGCCGCGCCGCAGGGCAAGACGACGCATGATCGTCCCGGCCCGCCCGCACCGATCACGTTGTCGGGAGTAGGGCAGGCCTATGGAATATTTAGTCCAACATCTCATCAACGGCATCACCCTCGGCGCCATCTATGGCCTGGTCGCCGTCGGCTACACGATGGTCTACGGCATCATCGGCATGATCAATTTCGCCCACGGCGAGATTTTCATGATCGGATCGTTTCTCTGTCTGATCACGTTTCTGGTTCTGGGATTGGCCGGCGTCACCTGGGTGCCGGTCGCCGTCCTGATCGCGCTCGTTGTCACCATGACGTTGACGCCGGTCTATGGATGGACGCTCGAGCGCATCGCCTATCGGCCGCTGCGTGGCGCGCCGCGTCTCGCCGCGCTGATCACGGCGATCGGCATGTCGATCTTCCTGCAGAACTACGTGCAGCTTCTGCAGGGGGCGCGGATCAAACCGATGCAGCCGTTGATCCGTGGCGTCCTCGGCCAGAAGCTCAGGTCTGTCGGTGGGTGACGACGCTTGCGATCCGAAGCAAGCCGTCGCGGTCGCCAACAAGTTCGTGACCGACAAGGTCGTGTTCGTCGCCGGGCATTTCTGCTCGGGCTCGTCGATCCCGGCGTCGTCCTTCTACAACGAAAACAACATCCTGCAGATCACGCCGGCCTCGGCCAATCCGACGTTTACCGAACGCGGCATGAAGAACCTGTTCCGGACCTGCGGTCGCGACGACGCCCAAGGCGTGGTCGCCGGCAACTTGCTGGCCAC
>SHVU01000049.1 GCA_009691105.1 Rhodospirillales bacterium | reverse complement strand
TCGTGGCCATGGCTATACCGGCGACAGCATCGAGATGACGTCTTCGTACTTGCCGCTGGGGCCGCTCGGAATCTCGTCGAGATAGGTGAAGCGAAATGGGAAGGGATGCCCGAACCGTTCGCTGAGCGTCGCGCGCAAGGCGCGTTCCGCATCGACGGCGGGCGTTCCATCGACGGTTGTAGACCGGCGCCCATGACAACGGCGTTCCGTCCTTGACGCGTGCTGCCTCGCTGTCGGTCAAAATCTTGATCTTCACCTGGGTCGCGTCGAGATCGCTCCGGTGCCAACGATACTTGCGAAGATGGATCGCCAGATAGAAGAGGCTGGTGACCGGCGTCGACAAAATCACCACTGGTCGGCCGGTCGATCCGGTCGTCGAATGTTCGTGGGTCGGCAGGTGGTCCTTCGGGATGGCGCGACTGACGAGAGCCTCGCCGGCGCTTTGAATGTCGCGGCGGGTCAGCACCGGAATCTTCTGCCAGCCCTCGAGAGTGAGTTCGCCCGGCTTGAGCGGACCGACGTGGTCAAGTCGGTTCCGGTAGAACGGAACGCTGGCCCGGGCGTGGGCGATCACGATTTCGAGTTGGCGCAACTGGTGTGTCATCAAGCGATCGGCGGCCCACCACTCGCTGTCTTCCAGCTGGCGGGCAAGTGCCAGACCAGCGGCGTCCCGATACGACGGAATGGCCGGCCATCCGATGCCGGTGCGCGCCGAGCGTGGGAGGAGAGGGGAAGCGGCCACGGCCCCTATTTGAAGCCGGCGTCGATCCGCATGTGGGTGCCGGTGATGGCGCTGGCGGCGTTGCTGGCCAGATACAGCGCCACGTCGGCAATGTCGCGGGGCTCGAGCAATTTGCCTAAGGCCGTGCCGTCGAGATAGTCGCGCTTGATGAGCGCTTCGAGCGTGATGCCTTCTTTGTCGGCGCGGCCTTGATTGTTGCGGCGGAACAGTTCGGTGTTGGTGGCGCCCGGGCAGAGCGAGTTCACACGGACGTTGAACGGCCCCAGTTCCTGAGCGACGGACTCGGTAATGCCGCGGACGGCGAACTTGCTAGACCCGTAGCAACTGCGGTTGGCCAGCGGAAAATATCCCGATATCGACGACATGTTCAGGATGGCGCCGCCTTGGCGTTTCAGAAGTGGCGCCGCATGCTTCGTGCAGACCATGATGCCGCGGACGTTGACGGCGTAGAGAGCGTCCCAAGCGTCGGCGTCCATGTCTTCCGCCGACGCCGTCGGACCGGAGACCCCGGCGTTGTTGACCAAGATGTCGAGACGACCGAAGGCTTTCTCGCAGGCCGCGACCGCCGCTTTGACGGATGGTTCGGAGGTGACGTCGGTCGTGACGGCGAGGCCATTGATCTCCGTGGCGACTCGCTCGCCGCCTTTGGCGTTGAGGTCGGCGACGACGACCTTCGCGCCCTCGGCGGCGAAGGCGCGGGCGATCGCCTCGCCGATGCCAGAACCGGCGCCGGTGACGAACGCGACCTGGCCCTGAAGAACACCGGCCATCGATCAGCCGGCGGCGCGTCGTCCGGATTTTTCCGACAGCAATCCCATGCCAATCAGGACCTTGCGGACTTGTTCGGACTGCTGGGCATTGAGTGGGCGGAGCGGCGGACGTGGCCGGCCGCCGGCGCGACCGATCATGTTGATCGCCACCTTCAAAGCGGCGGGGAACGTGCCGATACCCCACATCTCGCGATGCAATCGCGCGAAGTCAGCTTGCAACGGGCGCGCCGTCGCCATGTCGCCCGCTAAGGCCGCGTCGATGAACTTGCGATAGGTCGGACCCATGAGCGCCGGGAATACGGCGTCCACCGTACCGGCCGAGCCTTCGGCGATGCCGCCGAGGCCGAGCGTGTCGGCATACCCGACCAGGACGTTCATCCGATCCTTGCAGCGTCGGATCATCTCCGACAGCACCATCCAATCCTTGGAGCTTTCCTTGAGGGCGACGACCTTCTCGCTATCGGCGAGGCGGTCGACGAGATCGACGCTCAAGCCGACGCCGAGGCGGCGCGGAATGTTGTAGATCATGACCGGCAGCGTCGAGGCGTCGACGACTTCCTTGAAATAGTCATAGAGTTCTTCCGGCCCGGGGACGACATACCAGGGCGCGTGAACCATGACGGCGTCGCAGCCGGCGGCTTCCGCCAAGCGGACGCGTCCAATCGCTTCCTTCGCGTCGATGCCGCTGGCGCCGCCGATGATCGGAACGCGGCCTTTATTTCGTTTTACGGCGATATCGAACAGCGCCTTGCGCTCGGTTTCATTCAGCGCCCACGGCTCGCCGGTGCATCCAGCGATCACCAAGCCTTGCATGCCATCGTCGATGGAATGTTCGACCAGGCGTCCGAAGCCTTCGACGTCGAGGGAGAGGTCGTCCTTGAACGGGGTGGTGAGCGCGAGGAGCAATCCCTTGAGTTCGAGCATAGTCCTCTCCAACGGTTGGTGGGCGTGAGCGATTTCGCGGTATTGTTCCCAACCATAGTGCCGGAGCTTCACTGCTCCGGTCAACGCGAGGCCACGATGCCCCAGTTCTCCGCCAACCTTGGTTTCCTATTCACCGAACATCCGTTCGTCGAGCGGATCGATGCTGCTGCTCGCGCCGGTTTCAAGGGCGTTGAGTTCGGCTATCCTTATGACTTTGATCGGGCTCGCATCGTCGATGGCTTGAAGCGTCATCGCCTGGCCGTCGCCGTCATCAACACGCCGCCCGGAAACTTCGCGGCCGGAGAGCGCGGCATGGCTTGCGATCCGGCACGCCGCGGCGAATTCCAAGACTCGATTTGCCAAGCCGCTGACTGGGGCACCGCGGTCGGCACGGCGGCCGTCCATGTCCTCGCCGGCAAGATGCCGCCGGATCAGTCTCGGGCGCGGTTGATGGAAACCTATATCGAGAATATGCGCTTCGCCGCCGCCAAGTTGGCCGAGAAGGGGATCAAGGCGACCATGGAGGCGATCAATTCCCGCTACGAGATTCCAAACTATCTTCTCGATAGCCCCAGCGAAGCCGTCGAACTCATCGCCGAACTCGCCATTCCCAATCTGTATCTGCAGTTCGATTTTTATCACGCGCAGATCGTCGAGGGCGACCTGACGATCCTGTTCACGCGAGCCTTTCCGCATGTCGGACATATCCAGATCGCCGACGTGCCGGGCCGTCACGAGCCGGGCTCGGGCGAGATCAACTACGCCCATATTTTCCGGCGGATCGACGATCTCGGTTACGAGGGCTGGGTCGGCTGCGAATACAAGCCCAAGGCCGGAACCGTGGAAGGTTTATCGTGGATGGCCGCGAGTGTGGACGGCGGCAAAAGACGCGGATAGTGTCCACTCCACTCGACCACCCGCACCCAATACTCCGGACCCCTTGAGAGGATCGAATGCCCGAAGCCTATGACGTCGTCGTCGTCGGAGCCGGTAATGCCGCGTTCTCGGCCGCGTTGTCCGCCCGCGAGCAGGGCGCTCGCGTTGTCGTTATCGAGAAGGCGCCCGAGCCCGAGATGGGCGGCAACACGCGCTTCACCGCCGGCGCCATCCGGTGCGTCTATGACGACGTCTCTGACCTCAAGCGCTACATGCCGGACCTGACCGACAACGAAATCGCCATCAGCGACTTCGGGACTTACACCGAGGAACAGTATTTCGACGACATGTTCCGGGTGACGCAGTTCCGGACCGATCCCGACATGTGCGAGATCCTGGTCAAGAACAGCCGCTCGACGATGCTGTGGATGCAGGAGAAGGGCGTCCGCTTCGTCCCGATCTGGGGCCGACAGGCCTACAAGGTCGACGGCCGCTTCACGTTCTTTGGCGGTCTCACCGTCGAGTCCTCGGGCGGCGGGCCGGGCCTCATTCAATACCTGACCGCGGCCGCCAAGAAGGCCGGCATTCCGGTCCTCTACGACACCGGCGCGATGGAGCTCCTGTATGACGACTACAAAGTCTACGGGCTCAAGATCCGGCGTCAGGGCAAAGTCGAATTGCTGAAGGCGAAATCGGTCGTGCTCGCTTGCGGCGGATTTGAAGCCAATCACGAGTGGCGCACGCGCTATCTCGGGCCAGGCTGGGAGCTCGCCAAGGTGCGCGGCACCCGCTTCAACCAAGGCGATGGCATCCGCATGGCGATCGACATCGGCGCCGCGCCCTACGGCAACTGGTCGGGCTGCCACGCCGTCGGCTGGGATCGTAACGCGCCGGAGTTCGGCGACCTCGCGGTCGGTGACGGCTTCCAGAAGCACAGCTATCCCATCGGCGTGCTCATCAACGCCGAGGGTAAGCGCTTCGTCGACGAAGGCGCTGACTTCCGCAACTACACCTACGCCAAATACGGCCGCGTCATTCTTGCCCAGCCCGGGCAGTTCGCTTGGCAGATCTTCGACAAGAAGGTCGTTCCGATGCTGCGCGACGAATATCGTATTCGTCAGGTGACCAAGGTCACGGCGAACACGCTGGAAGAACTCGCCACCAAGCTCGAGGGCGTCAATCCGCAAGCGTTCCTGAAGACGATCCACGAGTACAACGCCGCCGTTCAGGTCGACAAACCGTTCAATCCGAACATCAAAGACGGACGGGGCACACCGGGCATTCCGTTCCCGAAGACGAACTGGGCCAATCGGATCGACGAGCCGTCGTTCGAAGCCTTCGGCGTCGGCTGCGGCATCACGTTTACGTTCGGTGGTCTTCGCGTCAACGGCGACGCCCAAGTGCTGGCGTCCGACCTTTCGCCGATTCCGGGTTTGTATGCCGCCGGTGAAGTCGTGGGTGGGTTGTTCTACTTCAACTATCCGGGTGGAACCGGCCTGATGTCGGGCTCGGTCTACGGCCGGATCGCCGGTCGCTCGGCGGGTGAGGCCGCTACGGCTGGGTCGAAAGGGCCGCGGGCACCGAAGAAGCCGAAGGCCCTGCCGCGCTCGTCCCGCCGTCCACGGAAAGCGTCGCGCCGGTAACGTAACTCGCGTCGTCGGACGCGAGGAACAGGAACGCCTCGGCGATCTCGTCGGTATCGGCGAGGCGTTTCAACGGCACCGGTGCCGCGAGGCGCGCCTTGCCGGCCGGAATGTCGAGCCCGAGCTTGGCGATCTTCTGCTCGATCAGTGGCGTGAACGTGTCGCCCGGCGCCACCGCGTTGACCCGGATCTTATGCGGCGCCAAATCGAGCGCCATCGCCTTGGTCATGTGGGTGAGCGCTGCTTTGGATGTGCAGTAAGAGACTTTCTCGACTTCGGTGAAGAAGGCGAGGTCGGAGGCGTTGTTCACGATGACGCCGCCGCCGTGATCCTTCATGACACGAGCCGCGGCGCGCGACAGAAAGAACGCCGCGTTCAAATTGATTGCCATGGTTTCGAACCATTGCTCGGCGGTTGTCTCGAGCGTTCCGAAGCGATGATGGATGCCGGCGTTGTTGATAAGAACGTCGAGGCGACCGAAGCGCTTTACGACTTCGCTGATGAGCCGATCGGCTTCCTTGGGTTCGCGCAGATCGGCGGCGATGAACGTCGCGGGCCGGCTTGGCTGGCCGATGGCGGTAGCGACGTCGGTGCCGCGTCCGCTATCGCGGCCGCTGATGGTGACGATGGCGCCGTGCTGGGCAAAGGCGCGGGCGATGGCGGCACCGATCCCTGAATTGCCGCCGGTCACCAAGACGACTTTGCCGGAGAAGGACATCTTCGCCATGGCGATGTTCGTTAGCGCGAGGGATCGCTGACCCAGACGACGGGTCCGGGTCCGGCTGCCGAGGTGCCGCCGTCTGCCGACAATGTCGTGCCGGTGATGTACGAGGCATCGTCGGAGGCGAGGAACATGATCGAGCGCGCGATCTCGTTGGGCTCGCCGATCCGTTTCATCGGAACCCGGGTCGCAAGGCGCTTGACCCCTTCTTCCAAGGTCATGCCGCGCTGACGGATGCCGGACCCCATCATCTCGGTCCGCGTTTCGCCGGGAGCGATGCAGTTCACCCGGATACCCCACTCAATAAGCTCAAGGGCAGTCGATCGCGTCAGGGACACGACCGCACCTTTACTAACGCAATAGGCCGTGATCCCGGCGTCGGCGAACACGCCGAGCTCGGAGGCGACGTTCACGATGGCGCCGCTCCGCTGTTCCTTCATGACGCGGCCGGCGGCCCGGGTCAGAAAGAACACGGCGTGAAGATTGACCGTCATGGTTTCGCGCCATTGCGCGTCGGTGGTGTCCAAGGTGCCGACCCGGTGCATGGCACCGGCGTTATTGACCAAGACGTCCAGCCGGCCAAAACGCTCGAGCGTTTTGGCGACGGCACGATCGGCGGCGGTGCCTCCTGGTGTCGCGAGATCAACGGCGACAAAGTCGGCGCGGCCGGCCCCGGAGGCGTTGATCTCGCTGACGACTTTTTGGCCGCTGGCCGAGTCGCATCCGGTCACCATGACCGAGGCACCGGCCTGGGCGAAAGCGGCGGCAACGGCGGCGCCGATACCCGACGTCGCGCCAGTGACCAAGACTGTCTTGCCGGTGAAATTCACGGTCGTGTGTCCCCCGAGCCCATCACCGCCGAAATGGCTCCTTTGACATACGGCGCGCCGTCGAACCGGTCAAACGCGGATTGAGTCGAGGGGGCGTTCATCCTAAGGTGGCGCCGAAATTCTGCGTCAGGTCCATGAGCCACAACACCTGGATTCACCGCGGCGTCCGCGTTCTCATCAAGCCGCTGGCCCGAACCCCGATCACGCCCAATCAGCTGACGGCGGCGCGTCTCGTGTCAGGCATCGCCGCGGCGACGGCGTTCGCGGTCGGCGATCCGGCCTGGGCCGACATCGGCGGAATCGTTTTCATGGTCTCGTTCGTTCTCGACCGGGCCGACGGCGAGCTAGCTCGGACAACCGGCCGAATGTCGGTCCCCGGCCATCGCTTCGATCTGATCTCCGACGCGCTCTGCAACATGCTCATCTTGATGGGCGTCGGGATCGGTCTTCGCCATGGACCCTTCGGCGATTGGGCGATCCTCATGGGCATCGTCGCCGGTATTTCGGTCGTCCTGATCTTGTGGTTGGTGGTTCGGGTCGAAAGCCGCGAGGGCGCGCGCGCTGCGGAATTGCCGTCGGTGGGCGGCTTCGACGTCGACGACTCGGTGTTGCTGATCCCGGTCGCGATGTGGGTGGGATATGAGACGCCGTTGCTGGTCGCGTCGACCGTGGTCAGTCCAGTGGTCGCCGCCTTCTTTGTATGGCGATATTGGTGGGTAGCCCGCCGCGCCTAGGCCCGCTGAAGCCGGATCAGCTGAATTGCGCTGACCAGGGTGTAGACCGTCGCTCCGATCGCGGCGGCGACGAAGAACGGCAAAATGAAACCCAGCCAGGTGATCGGCGCGAGGAGGTAAATGCCGTCCTCGAGCTCGAAGCCGGCAATGCTTGGATACCCGACAGCATCTTTTTCGGGCCGACCGGCCGCGAGCCGTGTCCGGGCGCGATCGATGCCGAGGTTGATGAACAGCGAGATGACCGCCGAGGCGGCGCCGGCCCAGCCCAAGACCCAGCCCCAGGTGTCGAGAGGGCCGTTGGCGAGACCGATGCCGATTCCCAAAAACAGAGCCGAGTAGCTTCCGGCGCCGGCGAGATAGTCGAAGTAATAGCCGAGCCGCGACGACATGCTTTTCAGTCGCGCCAGTTCGCCGTCGAAGTGATCGAGAAAGCGCGACAGCACGAAGAGACCCGCTGCAACGTTGACGTAGGTCGGATCGCCCGTTGCGAACAACGCCGCGGCGACGAAGGCCACGAGGACGGTCACAGCCGTCAGTTGATTTGGCGTGATCGGCGTCCTCGCGAGCCGTCGGACAAGCACGCGGGCGATTCGTTGGTCCCAGGGAGTTTGCATGGTTCGTCCTTGCGCGGCGCTGGCGGACGCTGGGACACGGTCGCGGTGCTGTCAAGCTTGTCGCCGCCATCGGCGCCCGTTAAAAATCGTGACGGCCACGGAGGGCCAAACCAATGGAGGCCGCGTTCGAGTGGGGCCGCCGGGCGCTGGCGGCCTGGGTGGACGGGTGTCGACGCTACGCCCGGACGGTCGTCGTCGCGTCGATCGCGGCAACCGCCGCGGTGCTGTGGTTCGTCGTCACGTCGATCAGCATCAACACCGACACCACGTCGATGCTGTCGGCGGAATTGCCGTTCCGCAGGAATTCGCAAGCGCTGAGCGACGCCTTTCCGCAATTCTCGAATAACATCCTGATCGTCATCGACGGCGCCAATGCCGATCTCGCCGATGACGCCGCCGCGACGCTCGCGACGCGTCTGCGCGAGCAGCCCAACGTCTTCGGTAGCGTGTTCGATCCGCAAGGCGAGGCGTTCCTGCGCCGGAACGGTTTTCTGTATCTGAGCACGGACGAGTTGACGCGCCTAAGCAATCGGCTTGCCGAGGCGCAGCCGTTTCTCGGCACGTTGTGGCGCGATCCGTCGCTGCGCGGCCTGTTCGACATGCTCGGGCTAGCCGCGGACGAAATCCTGACCAAGAAGGGCGCGACGGGATTCGAGATCGATGTCGCGTCGAACGCCATTGCCGCCGTGATCGAAGCCGAGGCGGCCGGGCGGTTCGCGCAATTGTCGTGGCGAGAACTCATGGGCGGCGACACGGTCAAACCCGAGGATCGCCGTCGGTTAATTCTGCTAAAGCCGGTTCTCGACTTTGGTTCGCTGCAACCGGCGAGCCGGACGATCAGTGCGATTCGGGCCCTTGTTCGTGATCTCGGTCTCGATGAGAAGGCCGGTGTTCGCGTCCGCCTGACCGGATCGGTAGCGCTGGCCCACGAAGAGCTTCGCAGCGTCGAGGGCAACATGGGCGTTGCGGCCGTCGCATCGCTCGTCTTGGTCTTCGTGTTGTTGACCATCGGCTATCGCTCGTGGCGTCTTGCGCTGGCGGCGTCTCTGACGATTATCGCCGGTCTCGTCTGGACCACCGGATTTGCGATGGCGGCGGTCGGATCGCTCAACCTGATTTCGGTCGCCTTCGCGGTACTGTTCATCGGGCTCAGCGACGAGTTCGGGATGCACTATGGGCTGCGATACGTCGAAGCCGTCGGTGAGGGGCGAGGCTCCGATGCTCTGCGCGAGGCGGCGGATGGAAGTGGCGGGGCGCTGGTCCTTGTCGCGGTGGCCGCGGCGACCGGCTTTCTGTCGTTCGTGCCGACCGATTATCTTGGCTTGGCGCAGCTCGGAATCATCGCCGCCGGTGGTATGGTGATCGCGCTTTTCGCGAATCTGACGGTGCTTCCGGCTCTGATCGCGTTGTGGCCACCAAGGGGCCAACCTCGGCGTCCGGATCAATCGAAGCCTGTCGCGATCCTCAATCAGGCACGAGCTCATCCGCGAACGACGGCGGGGATAGCCGTGGTCGTGGCGCTTCTGGCGGCGAGCCTGATCCCGAAAGCGCACTTCGATTTCGATCCGCTCAATCTCCGCGATCCCGAAACGGAATCGGTGAGCACGTTGTTCGATCTGATCGCCGATAGCCGGACGACGCCGTACACGATTCAAATCCTCGCGCCGACCCTGGCGGAGGCCGACGCTTTGGCCGACAAGCTCGATCGCTTGCCAGAGGTCGATGGAACGGCGACCCTCACGGACTTCGTTCCGAAGGATCAGGACGCCAAGCTCGAACTGATTCGCGACATGGGCTTCTTTTTGGCCCCGGCCTTTCTCGCCGAACGCATCGCTCCGCCGACGCCGGCGGCGCGCCGGGCTGCTCTCGACGCAGTCCTCGTCAAATTGGAAGCCCTCGCGACGGCGCGTCCCACCGAGCATATTGGTATCGCCGCGGCCCGCTTGGTCCGCGGCCTGCGCGCTTTGGCAGCCGCGCCGGACCAGCGACTTCTCGCTGTCGAAACGCGGTTGCTGGCGCTCTTGCAGAACCGTCTCGTCGAGCTTCGCGAATCGCTTAACGCAGAGCCGGTGATGCTGGCGGCGTTGCCGGCGTCGATCCGCGAGAGCCAGGTGAGCACCGATGGACGGGCTCGCCTTCAGGTCATGCCCACCGACAACATTCACGATCGCGCCAACCTCGTGCGGTTCGTGACCGCGGTGCGAACGTTAGCGCCCGACGCTAGCGGCTCACCGGTGGTGATCCTCGCAGCTGGGACGACGGTCGTCTCGGCGTTCCGAACGGCGGCCATCATCGCCGTCGTCGCGATCATCCTGCTGCTGATCGTGACTTTGCGGCGTCTTGTCGATGTGGCGGTTGTCTTCGCGCCGCTCGGCCTGGCGGCGCTCTTGACCGTTGCGACGTCGGTCCTGTTCGACATTCCCTTCAACTTCGCCAACGTCATCGCCTTGCCGTTGATGTTCGGGCTTGGCGTTGCCAACGGCATTCACTTGTCGTTACGTCAGCGCGAGGAGCCGAGTGTGGCGCGGGTCTTGGAGACGACGACACCGCGCGCCGTTGTCTTCGCCGCGATCACCACTATCGCCTCGTTCATTTGCCTTGCCGCCTCGTCGCATCCGGGGACCGCCAGCATGGGAATTCTTCTCGCCATCGCCATCAGCTTCACGCTCGCCTGTACGCTGTTGGTACAACCGGCGCTTATGGAACTCGCCGCCCGATGGGCCGGACCGAGACGCGCCGCTAGCCATCGGGGGAGCTAATCCCAATGAGCTGCTTCTTCGCGCGTTATCGGCCGCCGCTCGTCCGCCCGCGCCATCCGTTGCCGCTTATCCGCAGCGTCTCGTGCTACGCGACATGGTTTCTGGCGCGCACGCCGGCGACCGCCAATGTGATTACGGCCTTGTCCCTGGCGTTCGGATTGGCCGGTGCGTGGTGTCTCGCCCGCGGCGGATACGACAACGACGTAATCTGGTTGGTGCTGATCATCGTCTGTTACGTCTTCGACAACTCCGACGGTGAGATCGCCCGGATCAAGGACCAGAGCTCGACCTTCGGAATGCACTTCGACACGTTCGTCGACTTCATCGTGCATGCGGCGATTTTCCTGGCGATCGGAGTCGGTCATGGCCGACTCACCGGGATCGCGGCCTGGGATTGGCTGTGCTGGATCGCGGCGGCGGCGATGCTCGGCAACTATTTGTCCGGTGTGATCTCGGACTATCAGGCCCGCCGTCGCAACGAGATCGAGGATCCGACAGGCCAGCGCCTCGCCGAAGCCGCGATCCGTCCGTCGACAGCGCGCGAAGGGGCACTGTTCGTTTTTCGGGAAGCCTTCCGCGCCGACTTCTGCTTTATTCTGCTGGTCTTCGCTTTGCCGGAGCAAGTCTGGTTCTTGCTGCCAGCGGGCGCGATCGGCGCGCCGGTTTATTGGCTGACCAGCTTCTTCAGCGGCGCCGACAAATTTCACGTCTAGGCCCGAATGCGCATCCTGAAATTCCTGTATCTGGCGACCGGCCTCGCGCTCCTGATCGCGGTCTTCATTCAGGTCGACCTCGGCGAGGCCTTCACGCGGGCTCTCGACGTCGGATGGGGATTTACCGTCATCGTTGCGATCTATGCCGTGGCGTTCCTGATCGACTGCCTGACGTGGCAGATATCCCTTCTCGTCGTGCCGCTGAGCGCGACGTGGCTCTACCGATGCTGGAAGATCCGGATGGTCGGCGAGCTTTTCAATTACGTGCTTCCGGCCGGCGGAATGGGCGGCGAGCCTCTCAAGGCCGAATTGCTCAAGCGCTATTACGGCGTCGGCTATCGCGACGGTGCGGCCTCGCTGATCCGTATCAAGACGATCAACATCATGGGCCTCGCTGTTTTCCTGAGCATCGGGTTCGCCTTGATGCTGGCCTCCGATGCCCTCAATACGCCCTACAAATTGGCCGCTGGCATCGGTCTCGCGGCCTTCGTTCTCGGAGTGTCTTTGCTATTCCTCGTACAGCGCTTTCGACTGTCGTCACGGGCCGCGACCTGGATGCAGAGCAGCCGCTTTGGAGCGCGTCTCGGCAGCATCGTCGCCTTCGCCCATGACATGGACGAGCGCCTGGTCGATTTTTACACGCGCCATCGCAGTCGCTTTTTGGCGGCCTTGGCGTTGTCGGTCGGAAACTGGGTCACAGGCTGTCTCGAGATTTACGCGACGCTTTGGTTTCTCGGGCACCCGATCATCTTTACCGACGCCTGGATCATCGAGGGTGTGGTCCAGCTGACGCGTGCTGCGAGCTTCGTGATCCCGGCCAACATCGGCGTTCTCGAAGGCGGATTCGTCTTGGTCTTTGCGGAAATGATGGCGGCCCCGGCGCTGGGCCTTGCCGTCGTCGTGGTGCGCCGGGCGCGCGAGATCGTGTGGCTTTTGGCGGGCGCTGTCGTTGGGCTCGTGTTCTCGTTTGCCCGACCGCTCCTCGATGCCGAATCGAGCGAGCCGGATCCGAGCGACCGCGCTTAAGAGTTTACGAGTTCGTCGGATTTCGCGTTAAGGGCTTTGACCAGCCCGTCGATGCCATCGGTTTCCAGAATACGGCTGTATTCGGATTTCCGGGTCGCGAGTTCGCTGATGCCGGTGTCGAGAATGATGTCGATCGCCCGCCACGCGTCGTCTTTGGCGATCATGACGTAGGTGAGGGCGACGGGGGTCTTTCCCGGCCGCACGATCTGCGCATTGACCAGGGTTGTTTTCTGCGGGCCTTGCTTCTCGGACGCGGTGAGAAACGACTGGCCGGAATAGCCGTCAAAGCGCGACGCGAAAGTCCCGACCGTCATTCGCCGAAAGGCATTCAGCAGGGCGGCTTGTTGGTCCGCCGTCGCTTTGGCCCAGGCCGGACCGGTCGCGATGCGAAGCATCCCGGGAAGATCGAAGGTTGCATCGACCTGCGACGCGAGGCGCTCGTAGCGACCTTTGACGCCCAGCGTTCCGGCATCCTTCATGACGCCCAGCAGCGCCTCGTGAAAACTCTCGACGGTTCCGGCTGGTGTCGCGGCGGCATGTGCCGGTCCGCCCGACATCATCCCGAAGACGATCGCGACGGCGACGAGAATGCGTAGCGCCCGAGCCCCGAGGCTGCGGCGCCCCATCATTTCGCGAGAATCTCGTTCGACTTCGTGTCGAGAAGCGCGATCAAACCGTTGATGCCAGAATCCTTAAGCGTCCGGGCATATTCGGACTCGCGAGTCTTGATCTCGCTGATTCCGTTGTCGACGATCAGATCGATGAAACGCCACCGGCCGTCGAATTGGCGACCGACATAGGCGATGCTGATCTTCGAGCCATCGGTGTCGACCAAGCGCGTGTCGACGATGACCGTGCCTTGCGGTCCGGCCTTCTCACCAAGGACTTCGAAGGTCTGGCCGCTGTAGCCGGTGGCCATGGCGGCAAGGGTCGCGACGGACATGCGGCGAAAAGCGTCGGTCAGGCTGGCCCGTTGGGCGTCGCTGGCTTCTTTCCAGTGACTGGCCGCCGAGATTCCGCTCATGAGGCGCATGTTGAAGGTGTCCTCGATCGGCGTCACCAGCCGGTCGTAGCGGCCTTTGACACCCAAGGATTTGGCGTCTTTCATTGCTTCGATAAGGGCGCCCTGGAATTTCGTGATAACGGCCGAGGGCGTCGCGTCAGCGGCTTTCGCCGCGCCGGTCAAGGACGCCAGAATCGTTAAAGCCGTGAGCCATCCGTGAAGCCACGATCGTCGCATTAATTCTGCCTATTGTCGGAGGGGACGAAGGAGAAGAACGATAGGGGTTCGGTGCATCCTTGGCAACGGATCGACCGAGACTTCGATCTATCTCTTAGGGAATAATTTCCCAGTTGCGAAAGGGCTCGACTTATCTTAATGATTTCTCGCAAATGGTCGATGTTTCAACAAGATAACGACCGTCGCCGTCCGGGGAGTTAACGTGGTGCGAGTGCGCCACAGAGGGCGTCAAGTTTGAAGAGGGGTTATTCCGTGAGAACATGTGACGGGTGGGCGTCTTGTTTTGGACGCGGTGTCGTTGCGGCTATCGTTGCAGCGGGTTTGGCGTCCGCGTCCATGGCGTCGGCCGCCGATGAAGTTGAGCTGGCTCAGGCCGCTCGAGTCGAGGACACGGCGAACGATCCGATCGAGCCGATCAATCGGTTCTTCTTCGGCGTAAATCAGATTATCGAGCAGACCGTTCTCGGCATGGCGGCGTCGCTGTACAACGCCTTTGTGCCGCCGCCGGTTC
>SHVU01000048.1 GCA_009691105.1 Rhodospirillales bacterium | reverse complement strand
AACCCCCTGGGCGCATGGCCCTCTCCTTAGTGGAGCGAAGTCTTAAGGCGACTGGTAACAATGCCAATGCCCACGGTAAAGCGTCAAGCCTTCGCCAAGCCACGCCGTCCTGGCCTTGACCTTCCAGCACGGGGAAACCTTAAATAGAGATTCCACTAGCGGGAATGTCTGGAATGAGCGCCACTCACGTCGCCCACGCTGCGTCCGCACCTACGGCGATCGATCCGGTTTGCGGCATGACCGTCGACCCGTCGACGGCGGTCCGCCACGACTACAAGGGCACGGCCTATTATTTCTGCTGCGACGGTTGCCGGTCGCGGTTTCGCGCTGACCCGGAACGCTATCTGGCATCTCGCACGCCTGATCCGAATCTGGCCGTGGCCGGCGCAACCTACACCTGCCCGATGCATCCTGAAGTGATTCAGGTCGGTCATGGGTCCTGCCCGAAATGCGGCATGGCTCTGGAGCCGATGACCGTCACTCTCGACGATGGTCCGAACCCCGAACTCGTCGATATGACGCGGCGGCTCTGGATCGGCGGCGCGCTGACCCTGCCGCTCTTTGTCCTGACCATGGGCGAGATGATTCCGGGCTTCGACGCAACCCGCTATGCATCGCCGACGACGCTGGCCTGGATCCAAGCAGCACTAGCGACGCCGGTCGTCGTCTGGGCCGGCTGGCCGTTCTTCGTTCGCGGCTGGTCCTCTGTCATCTCGCACCACCTCAACATGTTCACCCTGATCGCCATGGGGGTCGGCGCGGCGTATCTCTACAGTCTCGTCGCCGTCGTCGCGCCGGATCTGTTCCCCCACGCTATGCACGGACATGCGGGAACCGTCGGGACCTATTTTGAACCAGCGGCGGTTATCGTTGTCCTTGTCCTGCTCGGCCAAGTTCTCGAACTCAAGGCCCGCGAACGCACCGGCAAAGCCATCCGCGCCTTGCTCGATCTGGCACCCAACACGGCGCGGCGATTGCGCGCCAATGGCGTCGAAGAAGACATCGCTCTTGCCGACGTTCAAAGCGGCGATCGTCTGCGCGTTCGACCCGGCGAGACCGTGCCCGTCGATGGCCGGATAGTCGACGGCAGCAGCGCCGTCGATGAATCCATGCTGACCGGCGAGCCGATACCGGTCGAGAAAAGCCGGGGCGACACAGTCATCGGCGGCACCCTGAATGGCACCGGCAGCTTCGTGCTGCGTGCCGATCAGGTCGGTGCCGAGACTTTGTTGGCTCGCATCGTCGCCATGGTCGCCGAGGCGCAACGCAGCCGAGCCCCGATCCAGCGCCTCGCAGATGGGGTCGCCGCGTGGTTCGTCCCGGCCGTCCTCATCATCGCCGTCGTCGCGTTCATCGTGTGGATGTGGAAAGGACCCGAGCCGGCGCTCGCTCACGCCATCGTCGCCGCCGTCACGGTTCTCATCATCGCGTGTCCTTGCGCGCTGGGCCTGGCAACGCCGATGTCGATCATGGTTGGAGTCGGCCGCGGTGCCCGGGCCGGCATTCTTGTCAAAAGCGCCGAAGCCCTCGAACGCCTGGAACGTGTCGACACGCTGCTCGTCGATAAGACCGGCACGCTCACGGAAGGAAAACCAAAGGTCGTAGCCGTTGTCGCGGCCCCGGACATGCCCACCGACGACCTGCTGCGCCTTGCCGCCAGCGTCGAGCGTGGCAGCGAACATCCGTTGGCGGCGGCCGTCATCGGTGCCGCCAAGGAACGCGGCTTAGCACCGACGCCCGCCCGCGACTTCGTGAGCGAAACTGGGAAGGGCGTTCGCGCCGTCGTCGACGGGCGGACCGTCGTGCTCGGCAATTTGCGCCTGCTCGAAACCCTGAACATCCCGCACGGCGACTTCATGAGCGCCGCCGATGAATTCCGTGCCGACGGCGCGACCGTGCTGTTCGTGGCCATCGACGGCAAGATCGCCGGCCTTATCGCCATCGCCGACCCGATCAAGGCAACGTCGCGTCAGGCCATCGACGATCTGAAACGCGACGGGCTGCGCATCATCATGATGACCGGAGACAACGTCACGACAGCACAAGCGGTCGCGGCGCGCCTCGGGATCACCGATGTCGAGGCCGACGTCCTTCCCGAGGGCAAAGCCGCGACGGTAAAACGGCTGCGTGGCGAAGGCCGGGTCGTGGCCATGGCTGGCGACGGCATCAATGATGCTCCTGCCTTAGCCGCCGCCGATGTCGGCATCGCTATGGGAACGGGAACCGATGTCGCGATCGAAAGCGCTGGACTGACTCTGATGAAAGGCGATCTCGCCGCCATCGTCCGGGCCCGCCGCCTGAGTCGCGCCACGATGCGGAACATCCGTCAGAACTTATTCTTCGCCTTCGCTTATAACGCGCTCGGCGTGCCGATCGCGGCGGGCATTCTGTATCCCGTGTTAGGGCTCCTTCTAAGCCCGATGGTCGCCGCCGCGGCGATGAGCTTGTCGTCGGTCTCGGTCATCGCCAACGCACTGCGGCTCCGCGCCATTCACCTCTAAAACACCAAACCTGCGACAAGAGATACCCATGAACATCTGAACTTTGGCCCGCCAGGCTGGCGTGACGGCGAAGACGATCCGCTTTTACGAAGCGATCGGCCTGTTGAAGGCAGCGGCGCGTCAGAACAACGGCTATCGGGTCTATGCCGAGACCGATGTCGCGACGGTGCGCTTCATCAAGCAAGCGCGGTCCTTAGGATTCTCGACCCGAGACATCGCCACGTTGTTGAACCTTTGGCACGATCGCGACCGGGCCAGCGCCGACGTGCGAGCTTTGGCGGAACGTCATGTTTCCGACATCGAGCGCCGCATCGTCGAGCTCCAGGCCGTGCGCCAGACGTTGATGGATTTGGTTCATCGGTGTCACGGCGATGACCGTCCGCAATGCCCCATTTTGGAAGGCATTGCCCGATCGGCCAATTGACGGAGGAGGGCCCGCGCGATAGGGCTCGAGGGTGATCAAGCGATATGATTGGCTGCTGATCGTCGGCGTCGCCGTGGCCTTTGGCCTTGGCTATCTCGTCGCCGATCGCATTACGCCTCCGAGCGATCCCGCCCCGATCGAAGAGGTCGGGGCCACCATCCACTCATCGGTCCGTGACATCCCCCAGCCGCCAGCCGGCGAACCGGCGGCTGGTGGACAAGAAGAAGCGCTTCCCGACGACGTTCATGTCGCGTCACGCACCGAACCGGCGCCCAGCGCGATGGAGCGCCCCGACTCAAGCGCAATGCCATGGCGGCGTTTCGCGGTGGCGACGGCACCCGCCGACGGCCGGCCGCGGATCGTCATTGTGATCGACGACCTGGGTGTCGATCTCAAGCGCACGGCGCGGGCTATTCATCTGCCGGCACCGCTCACCCTGGCCTTTCTCGCCTATGCGCCCGAGGGACATCGTCAAGCCGCGGCAGCGCGCGCCGCCGGTCACGAGCTTCTCATCCATTTGCCGATGGAGCCGGTGGGTCGTGAATATCCGGGGCCGGACGCGCTGCTGACCACGTTGTCGCCTGACGACTTGCACGCCCGGCTCACGCAAAGCCTCGACCGCTTCACGGATTATGTCGGCGTCAACAATCACATGGGAAGCAAGTTCACCGCCGATCGCACGGCGATGACGGCGGTGCTCAGCGAGATCAAGACGCGCGGCTTGCTGTTTTTGGATTCCCGGACGACCACGGCCAGCGTCGGCGGCGCTGTCGCCGAAAGCCTGGGTGTTCCGTTCACCGAGCGGAATGTCTTTCTCGACAACATCGACGATGGTGCCGCGGTCGAAGCTCGGCTAGCGGAAACCGAACAACTCGCACGACGGCACGGCCATGCCATCGCTATCGGGCATCCGCGCGACGCGACTCTGGCTGCTCTCGAAGCGTGGCTCGCGACGGCCGAGAGTCGAGGCTTCGTGCTGGTACCGGTCAGCGCGGTCGTACACGCCGGACCATCGGCGATGGCCCGCTGACAACACGCGACGAAGGACGGGGTGCGGTCTAGCGCCAGCTTTGGGCGAACTTGACGGCTTCTTCGGCGGCGCGGAGCAGGGCGCGCGCCTTGTTGCAGCTTTCCTGGTACTCGGCTTCCGGATCGCTGTCGGCGACGACGCCGCCGCCGGCCTGAACGTACATCGTGCCGTCTTTCACGACGGCGGTGCGAAGCGCAATGCAGGTATCCATTTCGCCGTTCGCGCCGAAGTAGCCGATGCAGCCGGCGTAGATGCCGCGCCGATGCGGCTCCAATTCGTCGATGATTTCCATGGCCCGGACCTTGGGCGCGCCGGAGACGGTTCCGGCTGGAAAGCCCGCCAACAATGCGTCGATGGCGTCGTGCCGTGGATCGAGCTGGCCTTCGACGTTCGACGAGATATGCATGACGTGGGAGTAGTACTCGACGACCATCTGCTCGGTGACGCGTACCGTTCCGGTCTTGGCGACGCGGCCGACATCGTTGCGGCCGAGATCGAGAAGCATCAGGTGCTCGGCGCGCTCCTTCGGATCGGCCAGCAGCTCCGCCGACAAAACGCGATCCTCGTCGACGTCCTTGCCGCGACGGCGGGTACCAGCCAGAGGACGGATCGTGACCTTGCCGTCACGCACACGGACCAAGATTTCGGGGCTCGACCCGACAACGGCAAAAGTTCCGAAGTCGAGGAAGAACAAAAACGGCGAGGGGTTGAGACGCCGCAGCGCCCGATACAGCGCCAAAGGCGGCAGCCGGAACGGCACGGCAAAGCGTTGCGACGGCACGACCTGAAACGCGTCACCGGCGCGGATGTATTCTTTGGCCTTCTCGACCATGCCGTGAAAGTCGGTGCGGCTCATGTTGGGAACCGGCGCCGCCGGTCCATCGAAGCCGGCGACCGGCGGATGGCGATCGGGAAGCCCGCGGTCGAGACGATCGGCGACATCGGCCAGCCGCACCAAGGCCTCGTCATAGGCGGCCCGCGCCGACTGTTTGGGCGTCGGCCACACCGGCGTAATGACGCGCGCCGTCGCTTCCAAGTTGTCGAAGACCGCCATCACCGTCGGGCGAATGAACATGCCGTCGGGAACGCCGATCACGTCGGGGTTCGCGTCGGGGAGGCGTTCGACCAGGCGCACCGTGTCGTAAGCCATGTAACCGACAAGACCGGCGGCCATCGGCGGCAACGACGCCGGCAACTCGATCCGCGATTCGGCGACGATGGCGCGCAAGGACTCGATCGAAGGCTGCGACGCCGGCTCAAAAGCGTCGGGTTTCGTCAGCGCCTGGCGATTGATCTCGGCGCGAGGGCCGAAACACCGCCAGATCAAATCCGGCTTTATCCCGATGAAGGAATACCGCCCGCGACTCAAACCGCCTTCGACGGACTCCAGAAGGAAGCTATTCGGCAGACCCGACGCCAACTTGAGCATCGCCGAGACCGGCGTCTCCAAGTCGGCGACCAACGGCATCCACACGACCTGGGGCCGTGATTGCTCGTAGGCCTTCGCAAAGGCGGCGAACTCGGGTTGAACGTTCATGACGAGGCGATCCGGATAGCGCCGGCTAGAGGAGCTTCTCGAGAGCCTGCTCGTCGATCGTGACCGGATAATGCTCGCGAAGACCGATCAGATATTGCGACAAAAGATCCGACTCGATGGAGCGTGCCAATTGACGAGCGACGTTCTCCCGCTCGGCGCGATCGGCGGCGGGATCGGCGGGCTTGAGCTCTTTGAGCCGGGCGATGTGATAGCCGTTGGTGCCGCGGGCCATCGTCGCTTCGCCGGGTTTGATCGTAAACAAGGAGGCGATGAGGGCGGGCGGCAAACCTTGCGCGGCCTCGCCGGGCTGGCGGGTCAACGGCGCGGTCGTGAGTACGTTGGTCTTGGCCTCCGCGGCCAAGGTCGCAATCGGTTCGGCCTTCTTGGCGCGTTCCAGATAGCCTTCGGCAAGCTTGCGCGTCGCTTCGTCGCGGCGTTCGGACTTCCAGGCCGCCACGACTTCATCGCGCACCGAGGCGAGGGGCTTCAATTCTGGCACCTTGATCCGATCGACACGGACGACGAAATAGCCGTCCTTATCGGTTTCGGTCAGCGCACTTTCTCCGCTCTCGCGCGTTTCGAACGCGACATCGAGAAACCGCGAGGCCACCGGCAAATTGGTAACGGGTTGGCCGTTGGGGCCGCGACCGGTGGCGTCGACCGCTTCGAACTTCACGAGCTTGGCGCCGACCTTCGTCGCCGCTTCGTCGAGATTGGCGCCGCCGCCCAAGGCGTCTTCCAGCTTGTTGGCCAGACTGACAAGCCCCGACAACGCCAGTTCATGGGCCAGCGTGCGGGTGATCTCGTCCTTCACGTCGTTGAAGGTCTTGGCGTGACCTTTTTCGACGCCGGTGATCTTGATGAGATGGACACCGAGCGGGCTCTTGATCGGCGCGCTCAAGGTCGCATCGGCGAGCGTAAAGGCCGGTTCGGCCAATTCGGGCAACTGGCCTTCCAGTTCCTGGCGCGACAACAAGCCAAGATCGACCGCATCTTTTGCGGCGCCGGTCAATTCCTTCGCGATCTCGGCGAAGTCGCGCCCACCGGCGACCAGATCGCGCGCTTTCGTCGCCTGCGCCTCGTCCGCAAGAACCATATGAAGCAGGCGCCGGCGTTCCGGCACGACATAGTCGGCCTGACGTTCCGTGAACGCCTGACGGACCTTGTCGGGCGACACCGCGACTTCGCGCGTCAAGTCTTCGACGTCGAGAAGGGCGACGGTCAGAGCACGATACTCCGGCGCCGTAAAGCGACCGGCGTTGTCCCGATGAAATTTAACGAGGTCGTCTTCGGTCGGCTCGGCAAGCCCGGTCACGATATCGCCGGAGACGACGAAGGTTTCGGCAACGCGCTTCTCCAGGCGGTACGCGAACAAGGGATCGGCGAGAGCGCCCGGCGCGCTGGAAACGGTGCGAATGGCGTCCAGCAGTTGAAGCCGAGTCATGTCCTCGCGGACCGAACGCTCGAAGCGAAGCGTCGGCAAGCCGGCGTTCTGCAGCGTCTGCTGATAGATGATGCGATCAAAGGCTCCGGACGCGCCCCTGAAGGCCTCGTTGGACATGATTTCGCGGCCAACCAGCGCATCGCTCACCGCGATCCCGAGATCGCGCGCCGCCAATCCGTACAACGTGCGCTCGATCACCGAGTCGAGAGCCGAGCGCGCCAAGCCCATGGCGCGGACTTGCTCGGCGTCGAGGGCACGACCCATCATGCGCGACAACATCTCGGTCTCGCGCTGTAGAGCGGTGCGCACTTCGTTGGGGGTAATGTCGATGCCGGCAACGCGCGCCACCCGTTCGCTAGACGCACCGACCCGGATAACGTCGCCCACGCCCCAAACGATGAAGCCCAGGATCAGGATCACGAACAGGCCCCTGACGACGATCGATCCAGAGCTTTTGCGAATAAATTCGAGCATGTGTGTCGCCGACCGTTCGACCGTTGATGAGGGACGCCGCCGCAGGTTCGAGGGCGCGGCCGAGGGATCATAGGTGTGCCCCCGGGCCGTCGCAACCCAGGCTATGACGGCCCAGAATGGCAATTGACGCCGCCGCGACCGGCCCAGTGTAATGACGTCCGAAATTAAAGGCCTATGTCCTATGTGGAGAACGACCCCTACGCGCCGTTCCGCGACGACATGATGCGGATCATTGAGGCGCATGCCATTCACGCCAGCGCAAAGGTCGGCAAAGCGACGCTGAACGATCGGGTCCTGGCGGCGATCGCCGAGGTCCCCCGCCATGAGTTCGTATTGGGTGAGTTGCTGCCCTATGCCTATCTGGACGGACCTCTGCCCATCGGCTTCGACAAGACCATCTCGCAACCCTTCATCGTCGCCCTCATGACAGATCTTCTCGAGATCCGCGAGACCGATGCCATCCTCGAAGTCGGAACGGGATTGGGCTATCACGCCGCGGTCCTCGCCCGGCTGGCCCGCACCGTCCATTCCGTCGAGATCATCGAAGAGCTTGGCCATCAAGCCCGACGCAATCTCGAACGTCTCGGTTACACGAATGTCGAACTCAAGATCGGCGACGGATCGCGCGGCTGGCCCGAGCACGAGCCGTTCGATCGGATCCTCGTCGCGGCCGCGCCCGACTTAGTACCGGCAGCGCTGCTCCATCAACTCCGGCCAGGCGGACGGATGGTGGTTCCGGCCGGCATCGCCGACGCTCAACAACTGCTTCTCGTCGAAAAAGACCAAAGCGTCAGCGTCCGCATGAAAGATATTTTGCCGGTACTATTCGGCGAACTTGAGACTTATAACTAGTCCCCTCGACCAGACCTGGGAGACCGCGTGGCCACTCAAACGAACGCACGCCGGCCGCTGATTGTCGGCAATTGGAAAATGAACGGGCTTCGGGCCGACGCCCGGGCCTTGGCCCTCGACCTCGCGACGCGGCTGCGCTGGCATTTAACGCCCGCGTTCGACATGATGCTGTGTCCGCCATTTCCGTTGTTGGCAGATGTCGCCGATGCGATTCGCGGCTCGGACCTCGGCCTCGGCGCCCAGGATTGCCACGCCAAACCGTCCGGTGCATTTACCGGCGACGTCGCCGCGCCGTTGCTTAAGGACATCGGATGCAGCGCCGTGATCGTCGGCCATTCGGAACGCCGGACCTTGCACGGCGAGACGGATGCCGTCGTCAAAACCAAAGCCGAAGCGGCACTGGCCGCGGGTCTTTGCGCGATCGTCTGTATCGGTGAAACCGAATCCGAACGCGATTCGAAGCGCACCCTCGAAGTCGTATCCCGGCAAGTCGATGGCTCGCTGCCCCAGGGGGCCACGGCAACCTCGGTGGTGGTCGCCTATGAGCCAGTCTGGGCGATCGGGACGGGCCGGACGCCAACCCCGGCCGACGTCGAAGAGGTCCATGCCGCGGTCCGTGCCCGTCTGGGCACGCGTTTGGCCGGTGGCGCCACGGACGCGGGGGCGATGCGAATCCTCTATGGCGGATCGGTCAATGCCGCCAATGCCGGTCAACTCCTGAATCTCGATAATGTCGACGGCGGACTGGTGGGCGGCGCGAGTCTCAAGGCCCAAGACTTTTGGACGATCGCCCAAAGTTGCCACTAGCCAATCGTCATCGGCGGGACTAAAAACGGTACGCGCCTTTACAGCAGCGGCGCTCAGGATCATGCACACCGTTCTTCTCGTCATTCACCTTCTGTTGGCGATCTCGTTGGTCGGCAGCATCCTCCTTCAGCGTAGCGAAGGGGGAGCGCTCGGCATCGGCGGGAGCGGTGGCATGGGCGGATTCATGACCGGCCGCGCCACGTCCAACCTTCTCAGCCGGACCTCGGCGATTCTCGCAGCGTGTTTCTTCGTGACCAGTCTGTCGTTGGCCTTGATGTCGACCAGCGGTCGCGAGGTGCGACGCTCGGTCGTCGATCGACCCGCCCCGACGGCGCCGGCCGAACCGGCCGCGCCCAGTGTTCCGGCGGCGCGGTGAGCCGATGACTGGGTCTCAAGGACCAGCACAGAATGCGGAGACGGGGGCGGCGGTGCCGCCTCTTTCACTTTGGCGTTCGGGAATCGGGGCCTAGGAGCGTTCGGTGACGCGATTCATTTTCATCACCGGCGGGGTCGTGTCGTCACTCGGCAAGGGCTTGGCGTCAGCCGCTCTTGGGGCGCTTCTTCAAGCCCGAGGCTTCAAAGTCCGACTGCGTAAGCTTGATCCGTATTTGAACGTCGACCCTGGGACGATGAGTCCCTACCAGCACGGCGAGGTTTACGTCACCGACGACGGCGCCGAGACCGATCTCGACCTCGGCCACTACGAACGTTTCACCGGCGTCGCGTCGCGTCGCACCGACAACGTCACCACGGGCCGCATCTATTCGGACGTCATCGCGAAGGAGCGGCGCGGCGACTATCTCGGCGCGACCATCCAGGTCATCCCGCACGTCACCGACGCCATCAAGGCGTTCGTGCAAGCCGACCTCACCGATGAAGACTTTCTGCTCTGCGAGATCGGCGGCACGGTCGGCGACATCGAAGGCCTGCCGTACCTCGAAGCGATCCGCCAGCTCGGCAACGAGCTCGGCCGCGAGCGGGCGATGT
The DNA here is from genome assembly GCA_009691105.1 of Rhodospirillales bacterium. Lineage (GTDB taxonomy): Bacteria > Pseudomonadota > Alphaproteobacteria > Rhodospirillales > SHVU01 > SHVU01. Next base: position 4,063 of record SHVU01000048.1, on the reverse strand, counting down.
ACGTCCACCTGACGCTCGTTCCTTATATCGGCGCCAGCCACGAGCTGAAGACGAAGCCGACCCAGCATTCGGTGAAGGAACTGCTGAGCGTCGGAATTCAGCCCGACATGCTGCTGTGCCGGGCCGACCGTCCGATTCCGCCGTCCGAACGCCAGAAGATCGCGCTCTTCTGCAATGTCCGTCCGGATGCGGTGATTTCGGCCACCGACGCGGACACTATTTATCGCGTTCCGATCCGCTATCACGAAGAAGGCTTGGACCGCGAAGTCTGCCGTCATTTCCGGATCGATCCGCCGGCGCCCGACATCACCCGCTGGCGCACCATTGTCGAGCGCGTCACCAAACCCGAAGGCGAAGTCAGCGTCGCCGTTGTCGGCAAGTACACCGAACTGATCGACGCCTATAAATCGCTAGCCGAAGCGCTGACCCATGGCGGCATCGCCAACAACGTCCGGGTCAACCTGCATTGGCTCGATTCCGAGGTCTTTGAAAAAGGCGAAGCGGTCCAGCATCTGAGCGAAGCCCATGGCGTGCTGATCCCCGGCGGCTTCGGCCAGCGCGGCACCGAAGGCATGATCGAGGCCATTCGCTTTGCGCGGACCCGCCAAATTCCGTGTTTCGGAATCTGTTTCGGGATGCAGATGGCGGTCATCGAAGCGGCCCGCGATCTCGTCGGATTGAAGGACGCGGCGTCGAGCGAGTTCGGACCGACACCGGACCCGGTGGTCGGCCTGATGACCGAGTGGTCGAAGGAAGGGCGGACCGAGCGCCGCGCCGCCGACGGTGACCTTGGCGGCACGATGCGGCTCGGTGCCTACGAATGCCGGATCAGCCCCAACAGCCGCGCCTTCCAGATCTACGGGGCGAACTCTATTTCCGAGCGTCACCGTCACCGGTACGAGGTCAATCCGGCCTACGAAGCGGCCCTCGCCAAAGTCGGCGTCGTCATCTCAGGCCGCTCGGCCGATGGCGTGCTGCCCGAAATCCTCGAAATCCCGGACCATCCGTGGTTCGTCGGTGTTCAGTTCCACCCGGAGCTCAAGTCGAAGCCCTTCGACCCGCATCCGTTGTTCCGCTCCTTTATCCGGGCCGCCGTCGAGCAGGCGCGGCTGGTATAGTCGCGTCATGACCAAACCGCGTCACGTCACCATCGGTCGCGTGAAGGTCGGCAACGATTTGCCGCTGACCTTGATCGCCGGCCCCTGCGCGCTCGAAAGCCGGGCGCATGCCATGGAAATGTCGCAGGCCCTGGTCGAAATGACCCGTCGCCTCGGCATCGGCCTCATCTACAAGACGTCGTTCGACAAGGCGAACCGCACCAGCGTCGGCGCGGATCGGGGCATGGGCCTGAAAGAGGCGCTGCCGATTCTCGCCGACGTTCGCGAGAAATGGGGTTGCCCGGTGTTGACCGACGTCCACGACGCCGCGCAGTGCGCGCCGGTCGGTGAAGTCGCCGATGTCCTTCAGATCCCGGCGTTCCTCTGCCGCCAGACCGATTTGTTGGTCGCAGCCGGCAAGACGGGGCGGGCGATCAACGTCAAGAAGGGCCAGTTCCTCGCGCCTTGGGACATGAAGAACGTCGTCGCCAAAATCGAATCGACCGGCAACACCAACGCCATGGTCTGCGAGCGCGGCGCGAGCTTCGGCTACAACACCCTGGTCTCCGACATGCGAGCCTTGCCGATCCTGGCTCAGACCGGATGCCCGGTCGTGTTCGACGCCACGCATTCCGTCCAGCAGCCGGGCGGCCTTGGAAAAACTTCGGGCGGTCAGCGCGAATTTGCGCCGATCCTAGCTCGCGCTGCCGTCGCCATCGGCGTCGCCGCGGTCTTTATGGAAACGCATCAGGACCCGGACCGCGCGCCCAGCGACGGCCCAAACATGATTCATTTGAAACAATTGCCGGATATCGTTGCCTTCCTGATCGAACTCGATCGCCTAGCCAAGGCACAGCCCGTGACGATTGGGACCAACGCCTAGTCTTTGCTATAAGGCCGCCTAACCTAGGGACGTTTCCATGAGCGCGATCGTCGACATCCTGGCCCGAGAGATTCTCGATTCCCGTGGCAACCCCACCGTCGAGGTGGACGTCACTCTTGAATCGGGCGTGGTCGGCCGTGCCGCGGTGCCGTCCGGCGCCTCGACCGGAACTCACGAAGCCATCGAACTTCGCGACGGCGACGCACGTCGCTACGGCGGCAAAGGTGTCGCGAAAGCCTGTCGCGCCGTGAACAGCGAAATCTTCGACGCCGTCGGCGGCATGGACGCCAAAGAACAAGTCCTGATCGACCGGTCGATGATCGAACTCGACGGCACGCCCAATAAGGCACGGCTCGGCGCCAACGCCATTCTCGCGGTCAGCTTGGCCGTGGCCAAAGCCGCCGCCCAAGACATGGGCGAGCCGTTGTTCCGCTATTTGGGCGGGGCAGGGGCGCGGACGCTGCCGGTGCCCTTGTGCAACATCGTCAACGGCGGGGCCCACGCCGACAATCCGATCGACGTGCAGGAATTCATGATCGTGCCGGTCGGCGCCCCGACCTTCGCGGACGCGCTGCGCATGGCGACCGAAGTCTTCCATGCCTTGAAGGCCGAATTGAAGAAAGCCGGCCATTCGACCAACGTCGGCGACGAGGGTGGCTTTGCCCCTGAGTTGAAAACGTCGGTCGAGGCCCTCGACGCGATTTGCGCGGCGATTGCCAAAGCCGGCTTCAAGCCCGGCCAAGACGTGGCGCTGGCTCTCGATGTCGCCGCGACCGAGCTCTATTCGAAGCGCCGCTACGTCTTCGAGGGCGAGGGCAAGACGTTCGACTCCGACGGTCTCGTGAAGCACTACGCCAAGCTCGTTGCCGACTATCCGATCGTGTCGATCGAAGACGGCATGGCCGAAGACGATTGGGACGGCTGGGTGGCGCTGACCGAAGCGTTGGGCGATCGCGTCCAACTCGTCGGCGATGATTTGTTCGTCACCAATTTGAAGCGCCTCGCCGAAGGGATCGAACGAGGTACTGCGAATGCGATTCTGGTGAAGGTGAATCAGATCGGTACTTTGACCGAGACCCTTGAAGCAATGGGACTGGCCCGTGCCGCTGGCTACGCTTCCGTCGTGTCACACCGGTCCGGCGAGACCGAGGATGCGACCATTGCCGATATCGCGGTGGCGACCGGTGCTGGCCAAATCAAGGCGGGCTCGCTGTCGCGGTCCGATCGTCTGGCTAAGTACAACCAACTTCTTCGCATCGAACAGATCCTCGGCCCGGCCGCTATCTATCCCGGCCACGCCGCCCTGGTTCGTCCCGGTGCTCGGAAAACATTGCCGAGCGGACATGCCGCCGCGTCACCGTCGAGCCGCCGCAAGGCGGGTCGCGGTCGCTAAGCGGCGTGGCTCGCGGCCGATGACCGGTTATTTCGCCGCTGGCAGGGCTCTTGCATTGATTCGTCAGATAGCAGCGATGCCGAGGCGGCCGTGAAATTTTTCGCCGACATCCGAACGCGCGCCGGCCAAGTGGTCGGACCAGTGCTCGGGTTCTGTGCAGTTGTTTATTTCGCCTACCACGCCATCGAGGGCGAGCGGGGTTTGCTCGCTTGGTGGGAGCTTCGCCAGGAGCTCGAGTCCAGCAAACTGGCCGCATCCGAAATCGAAGGACGCCGTCTGGCCGCCGAGAATCGCGTCAAGCGACTCACCCCCTCCAGCCTCGATTTGGACCTGCTCGACGAGCGGGCCCGCTTGATGCTGAACCTCGGCCGCCCCAACGAATCCATAGTCTTCGTGGGTCCTTCCGAAGAGTAAATCCGCCGGTTTTCCGGCTCCTCTCCCGCCGTACGTCGAACTCGCCGCTCGCTCCGTAGCGCCCCCTCGGCACGTCCTTGCGCCGGGGAACCAACCGCGCTAGAAACGAAAAGTGGCAGATTCCAAATATTAATCTAATCATGATTAATCAAGCAATGGGGTCGAAGTTGACCGCGCTACGGTCGCGCCGGTCCCGTCGTGCACGAACAGACGACGCTGCCTGCAACAAAACCCTTCGAGGGGAAACGCTATGACCGCCGCGCCAAGGGCCAGAGG
>SHVU01000047.1 GCA_009691105.1 Rhodospirillales bacterium | reverse complement strand
CCGCCGTCGTCCCGCCTTGCGCCAGAATAATCTTGGCCTCGCGCAGCTTACCGATAATCTCCTCAGGCCCGTGTCTCTTGCCTATTTTCTCTCTCCTTCAGGGTCCACACTAAAATAGTCGATGGACCACTCTGAAGGTGGCAGATCAGGGCCGACAGGAAATCCTGGTGAACGCCGAACTGCGCGAAGTCTTGGTCACCGGCATCGTCCGGCCCGTCGACATCGATTCCGTGAACGCCGTGTCCCACGAAAAGATCGCCGAACTGCGCGTCGGCTACGGTGGACGCGGCACACTCAGCGAGCTTCAACAGCCGCGCTGGGGCATGCAGATCCTCGATATCGTCTTCCCGTTCTAGCTTCGTCTGGAGCTAGACAACTTGAAGGGCCGGTGCTTGCGCCGGCCCTCTTTTTTTCAGACCCGCCGATGCCGCGACGATCAGTCGCTGCGGTGGGTCCGCTCCATGCGTTCGTGACGCTCTTGGGCTTCGATCGACAAGGTTGCGATCGGCCGGGCTTCGAGCCGGCGCAGCGTGATCGGCTCGTTGGTATCTTCGCAGTAGCCGTAGCTGCCGTTGGCGACGCGCTCGAGCGCCTCGTCGATCTTGTCGATCAACTTGCGGGCCCGCTCGCGAGTTCGGAGCTTCAACGTGCGATCGACTTCGGTCGAAGCGCGATCGGCGAGATCGGCCTCCGGCGTCGTCCCTTCCTGGAGGTAGCCAAGCGCCTCGCTCGACTCATCGACGAGCTCGCGCCGCCAGCGCACCAGCTTCTGGCGGAAGTACTCCCGCATCCGCTGGTTCATGAACGGCTCTTTTTCGGTCGGGCGGTAATCGGCCGAAATCTTCACGCGTCGCAAGGACTTGATCGGCGGCCGCGAGACGCGGACCGGGGCGGCGGGCTTGGCCACAAGCTTGGCAACAAGCCGCGCGGTCCGCGGCGTCTTGCCCGCAGTCCGGCGCAACGGGCTAGCCTTGGCCGTGACGGGCCGCGATCGGGCCGGTTTGGCCACGGTCTTTCGAGAAGGCGCCTTCCGCTTCATGTTCGGGGAATCTCCGCCGGGGCCCCTTGCGGGGCGGCGCATATTAGGTAGCCGCTCCCGGAGCCGCAAGAGGACTCGCAAGAGCGCGGATTTCTTAGGGGTCTCGCGTCAGCTTGGCGAGCTCGACCTCGGCCCGAAGCTCGATTTCGTCGAGGATTTCCTCAAGCCGCGGGTCGGTGCTCGGCTTGCGCGGTGCCAGGAGCGCCTGGGCAAGCTCGTCCAGGTCCTTTTTAGGCAGGGTTCCCGCCAGAATTCAGTCTTTGAGAGCTTGTTCAACCGACAGAGCATGCTTTCGCCCCGCTGACGGGCGAATTGGCGGGCCGAACGCTCCGTCGAGGTCTTGGCTTCCTGGACGGCGAGCAGCGCATCGGCCGATTGAACCGTCCGCGCCTCGCCGACCGCCGGGGCGTCGCCCACGGCCACGGCCTCGGCCAAATGCTTGGCCCGAGCCCGAAACGGCCGATTTACGGCTTGTTCCGGCGGTGCTCTTGGACGATCCGACGTTCGAAACTTTCATAGCCTGCCTTGCGACTCTTCGCCGCCAACCCCAATACCTGCGCGCATTCCCCTTAAAACGTGGTTAATCCGGCAATCGTGACATTCGGCGCCCGCCCGTCGTCTCGCGCCTTGGCGGCGCGGATCGTGGCGGCGGGAGCCATCCTGCCGTTCCCGACGGCCCGGATCAAGGAAGACCGGCCCAGCCGGCTGGCCTCAGACCCGATCTTGCATTTCGAAAACGTCGCTGGTAGGACTGCAATTGCGACTTATTCGCAAATTACGACAACAGGGAAACTAAAAAATGCGCACGTCTTCAATTCGCTTTTGGCAAACCACGACGGTGGCCTTCGCGGGCGCTGTCGCGGCGTTTTCGATCGCCCCCGCGAGCGCGGCCGAGGAAGTAAACCTCTACTCGGTCCGTCAACCGGCGCTGATCCAGCCCTTGCTCGATGCTTTCTCGCGCGAGAGCGGCGTCAAAGTGAACGTCGTGTTCGCCGAATCCGGCATGCTCGAGCGTCTCAAGGCCGAAGGCGCCAACAGCCCGGCCGACGCGGTGCTGTCGACCGACGTTGGCACTCTGCATGACATGGCCGAAGCTGGCCTTCTGCAGGGCGTGAAAAGCGACGTTCTGGAACGAAACATTCCCGCCGCCTATCGTCATCCGGATGGCGTGTGGTTCGGGCTGACGACGCGGGCTCGCGTCGCCTATGTCTCCAAGGATCGGGTCAAACCCGGCGAATTGGTGAACTATGCCGATCTCGCGGATCCGAAATACAAGGGCAAGCTCTGCATCCGCTCCGGCAAGCACGTCTACAACGTGTCCTTGATCGCCTCGATGATCGCTCACGACGGCGAGGCCGCGACCAAGAAGTGGCTCGAAGGTGTGAAGGCAAATCTCGCCGCGAAGCCGCAAGGCAGCGACCGCTCGCAAGCCCAAGCGATCATGCAAGGCGCTTGCGATATCTCGCTTGCCAACGCGTATTATCTCGGCTTGATGAGCGTCGACGCGGTGCAGAAGCCGTGGGGCGAAGCCGTTAAACCGGTGTTCCTGAACAGCCAAGGCCGTGGCACGCACGTCAACGTCAGCGGCGGCGCCGTGACCAAGAGCGCAAAGAACCGAGCCAACGCCGTGAAACTGCTCGAGTTCCTGAGCAAGGATGAAGCCCAGAAGCGTTATGCCGAAGACAACTTCGAATATCCGGTCAAGGCAGGCGTTGCGGTTCATCCCTTCATCGCCGGCTTGGGCCAGTTCAAGTCTGATCCGATCTCTCTCGCGGAAGTGGCGAAGCATCGGGCTCGCGCCACGCGGCTCGTTGACGAAGTCGGCTTCGACCAGGGCGGCGGCGCCTAAGCTCGCCCGCTCCTTTACCGCCGGAGGCGTCGCGTGAGCGACGCTCCTTCGGTCACGCGACGACGCGCCCCCGCAGTTCTCGGCCGATTTGACGGCTGGGCGGCTGGGGCTCTCGTCGTTTCAGGTCTCGTCGCGGCACCGTTGATCGCCGTCATCGTGCTGGCGCTGACGCCGAGCGACGATATCTGGAGCCACCTTCTCTCGACCGTCCTGCCGCTCTACGCCAGCAACACCGTTTTTCTGATGACGGGAGTCGGCGCCGGCACTCTGATCATCGGCACGGCTACGGCGTGGCTCGTCACCATGTGCCGCTTCCCGGGCCGGCGCGTCTTCGAGTGGCTGTTGCTTTTACCGATGGCGATTCCGGCCTACGTCATCGCCTTCCTCTACACCGACCTTCTCGAATACGCCGGACCTGTGCAAAGCGCCTTGCGCCACGCCGCCGGCTGGACCACCCGGCGCGACTATTGGTTTCCCGATATCCGTTCGCTCGGCGGCGCCATCGCGATGATGACCCTCGTCCTGTATCCGTACGTCTATCTGCTGGCCCGCGCCGCCTTCCACGAGCAATCGGTCTGCGTTCTCGAAGTCGGACGAACGCTCGGCCGCGGACCGTGGCGAAGCTTTTTCACGATCGCGCTGCCGCTCGCCAGACCCGCCATCGTCGTCGGGGTCGCCTTGGCGATGATGGAGACGCTGAGCGACTACGGCACGGTGACGTTCTTCGAAGTGCCGACGTTCAGCGCCGGCATCTATGACGTTTGGCGGAATATGAGCAGCGTCGCCGGCGCCGCTCAACTCGCGGTGGTGCTGCTGGTCTTCGCGCTGATCCTCGTCGCCGCCGAACGCTGGGCCCGGCGCGATCGGCGCTTTCACCACACGACGACGAAGTACCGCGCCCTGCCGAGCTATCGCTTGGGCGGCGGTCGCGCCGGCCTCGCTTTTTTGATCTGCGCGCTGCCGGTGCTCCTCGGCTTCGTGCTGCCGGTCGGTGTCTTGATCGAGCATTCGCTCCGCGCTGGAGCAGACAGCTTCGGTTGGGAATATCTCGGCTTCGCGGCGAACAGCTTGTTGTTGTCGTCGGTCAGCGCTGCCTGCGCGGTCGCCGTCGGTCTGTTGCTGGCCTATGGCATCCGCCTCGGGCGTAGCCCACTCCTGAAATACGCGGCCCGAATTGCGAGCCTCGGTTATGCGGTTCCGGGCGCCGTGCTCGCGGTCGGTGTCCTGGTTCCCCTCGCCGCTTTCGACAATATGGTCGACGGGTGGATGCGTCAGCTCGTCGGAGTGTCGACCGGCCTACTGTTGAGTGGAACTCTCGCCGCCGTGACCTTCGGCTATGTCGTGCGCTTCCTGGCTCTCGCCTACGGCGCGATCGACGCCAGCCTCGCCAAAGTGACGCCGAGCATGGATGGCGCGGCCCGCACCCTCGGCCAGACACCGGGCGGCGCGCTCGCCCGTGTCCACGTTCCGATCATTCGCGGCAGCGTCCTCGTCGCTGCGATGTTGGTCTTCGTCGACGGCATGAAGGAACTGCCGATGACGTTGATCATGCGGCCGTTCAATTTCGAAACCTTGGCGACCTGGGTCTATGTGCTCGGCGTGACCGAACGGCTCCAAGACTACAGCCCGGGCGCGCTCGTCATCGTTGCGGCCGGCGTGCTACCGATCATCGTCATGATTCGGACAACGAGCCGAAGCCGCCCGGGACAAGGCCCCGGACAAGGGATGACGTCATGAGCGGCTTGCGCCTGACCGATGTCCGCCACACCTACGGCGTGGCCCCTGTCTTGAAGAACGTATCGCTCGACGTCGCGCCGGGGGCGCTGGTCACTCTGGTTGGACCGTCGGGTTGCGGCAAGACCACACTGCTGCGGATCGCCGCCGGGCTTGAGCCGCTCCAGGCTGGATCGGTGTCGATCGATGGCGTTGCGGTCTCTGACGCGACCACCGGACTGCACGTTCCGCCCGAACGCCGCAACGTCGGTCTGATGTTTCAGGACTATGCGCTGTTTCCGCATCTGACGGTGCGCGACAACGTGCTGTTCGGCGTGCCACGCGGCGCCACGGATCGCCGTGCCTGGCTCGAGTCGTCCATGGCACGCATGGGCCTGACGCCGCTCGCCGCCAATTATCCGCACCGGTTATCTGGCGGCGAACAACAACGCGTCGCACTATTGCGGGCCATCGCGCCGGGACCAAAAGTATTGCTTCTCGACGAGCCGTTCTCTGGCCTCGATGTGACGCTTCGCACGCACGTCCGCGAGGAGACGCTCGATCTTCTCAAGGAAACAGGGATCGCGACGTTGATGGTGACCCACGATCCAGAGGAAGCCATGTTCATGGCCGACCGTATCCTGGTCATGAACAACGGCGCCGTCATTCAAGCCGGATCACCCGTCGACATCTATTTCCGCCCGGCGAGTGCGTTCGTCGCCGCCTTCTTCGGACCGGTCAATCGCCTGCACGGCGTTGTGCGCGCCGGCCGCGTCGAGACCTTAGTCGGCACGGTCGCCGCACCCAATTTCCGCGACGGTGCGGCGGTCGAAGTCCTGCTGCGTCCGGAAGGCTTGAAGCTCACGGTCGTCCCGAACGATGCCCCGGCCCCCGATCCACGGCCACACCTTCGCGTCGCCTGGGCGCGCTCGCTGGGTCGATCGAGCCTCGTCCGTTTGGATATTCCGGGAGGCCGCGATCCGGCATTCCTGCAAGCCCGGGTCTTCGGATCCTTTCTTCCCGAGGCCGGCACCGCCGTCACGGTCGAGGTCGACGACACACGCGCTTTCGTCTTCGCGGCCGGCGCTCCCGGCAACTAATGCCGGGCCAGGGCCGAAGGCTCTGGGCGCCGTCAAAATTAATATTGTATTTACAGTAGGTTAGGCAGGAGCCGGGCTGGCATCGGCCTTGCTTGTTCAGGTCCGGATCGTGGCCATTGTCATGGCTCGAGGGAATTGGACGCAACGCAATGCCGGTCTACGGCGCGTTTGGCTCACCGTTTCTAGGCGTGAACAGTCCGGCTCATGCCCTGAACACGATCGGCATCAACATCGCGAACATCACGACCGGTGGCTACAAGGGCACCGAGACACGGTTCTCAACGGTGGTCTCGAACACGCTCCACGGCCAGTCCGATCTCGGCGGCGTTCGTCCCAAAGATTTTCAGCGCATCGACCAACAGGGCTTGTTGCAGTCGAGCGCCAGCGACCTTGACGTCGCCATCGCCGGCCGCGGCTTCTTCATCTTGAACGGCGCGGTCGATGGCACGGGCGACGTCCTGTATCCTTGAAGCTCGGACTCGCCGGCGCCCATCACGGGCTCGGCGATGCCCGGCGGCGCTTGGCGCAACTCGACGACGCCGCGGCGGCGTATCGGCAGGCCTTGGGGATCACACCGAATAACGTCGCCAGCCTATCCAATCTCGGCGACGTGCTGGCACGATTGGGGCAAGGCGACGAGGCCTTGGCGGCGTTCCGCCGCGTGATCGCGCTCGATCCCAACGACGCGACGGCGCGTCATTCGGTCGCGGCGCTTTCGGGCGAAACCACCGAAACGGCGCCACGCGCCTTCGTCGTCGACCTGTTCGACTGTTTCGCCGAGAGGTTCGACCGCCATCTGTTGGAAGACCTCGGCTATCGCGTCCCGGTTCTGATCGGCGATCTTCTTCGCCGGCAACTCGAAGCTCGCAACGCCCCAAAGGATTTTCGGTTTCGCCGGCTGTTAGATCTCGGATGCGGTACGGGTCTCGTCGCCCGACAACTCGAGACCCTGACCATGGTCCGTCACGGCGTCGATCTGTCGCGCCGGATGCTCGATCAGGCCCGCGCCACCAACCTGTACGACATGCTCACCCCCGGCGATGTCGTCGAATTTCTTGAGACAGACGCCGCCGCGTACGATCTCGCGGTCGCCGCCGATGTCTTTCCCTATATCGGGGCTTTGGATACGATCATGGCGGCGGTTCGTCGTCGCCTGACGCCAGACGGAACGTTCGTGGTCTCGGTCGAGACGGCCGACACCGGCTATGTCCTGCGCCCGACCGGACGCTACGCCCACGGCAAGGATTACCTTCGCGCCGTCGCCTCACGCGCGGGATTCACCGTCCGCAGCATCGATGCCATCACGGTTCGCACCGATAATCGTCGCGGCATCCCGGGACTGCTGGTCGCCTTCGCTGCCGCCTAGGCGGTTTCCTCGCCCTCTGAAAAAGTTTCGGCCTCCCCCCGCGTTGGCGAGGAGAGGCCGTAGGGCCTTGCAGAAAATCTCGTTGAATTAGTGCGTGACGATCTGAGAGCGACGCTCGCCTTCGAGCAGACCTTCCGAGATCTGAAGATTGATGTTGATGAGCGAGTCGAGAGCGTCGGTCGAAAGATCGACGCCGCTGCCGAACGTCGTGCCCGTCACGCAGTCGGCCAAGCGGGTCAGGCTCTCTTTGACGTGACGCGGAAACTGGCTTCCGGGCCGCTCCATGACGGTGCGGATCGCCGACCAGATCTGGATGTTGTGATCCAGCGCGTGGGCCAGCGCCCGTTTGTCGGCCCGTCCCTGGTCGAGAAGCAGGGCCGCCCGTGACATCGTAAAGACGTCCTGTTCCACAAGGCTCAGGTCTTCAACGGGAAGAGTATTGGTCTTTTCCATCATGTCGGTGCTCCTGTGGGTCGTTCGAGCGCACCGACGTAATAAGGCCAGGGTGGTGAATCTTCGATTAACCGGGCCGCGAATTTGCTCCCCATTCGTTCCATTCAGATAAGAACAATAAAGTAACTTAAGGCCAGACAACGCATTTCCGACGCACTGGACAGCCGAACCGTGAAATGGCAATATTCTGACGGGCGCAAGAATGCGCTCGATTACTAGTCCTTAGAACAAGGAGAACGACTATGGCTGATATGGTGCTGACGTCTACCGTCCGTGCGAACCTGCTTGCCTTGCAGGACACTGCTTCGCTCCTCAATCGGACCCAGCGGCGTTTGTCGACCGGCCTTGCCGTGTCAGGCGCTTCTGACGATCCGTTGAAGTTCTTCTCGGCGAAGACGCTCCTCGACCGGTCCGCTGACTTGGCGGCCCGCAAAGATGGCATCGACCAGGGTGTCAATACGCTCCGCGAAGGTGGCGACAAGCTTCGGCTTGCCGACATCAACGAGGAAGGTGCGAACTTGCTGGCGTTGCAGACCCGTCAGCAGCTCGGCATTCAGGCCCTGTCATTCGCGGGCCAGGCTGAGCAATCCATCCTCGCGCTGTTCTCGTAAGCCATCGGGATTGAAGCCGGGGCGGCTAGGAATCCGTCCTGCTTCGACGCAGATCGCAGAGGGAGTAGGATTAGAGCATGCCGCTCAAGCTTCAAATCAAGGCGGGGCAGCGGATTATCGTCAACGGGGCCGTGGTTGAAAACATCGGCACCAGGACGGCAGCCCTCCTCGTCAAAAACGAAGCGGCGATCATGCGCGACACCGACATCCTTACGCCCGAGGACGCCGTTACACCCGCGAGCCGCGCCTATTACGCGCTGCAGTGCCTCTACCTGTTTCCGAGCCAGACGGACAAATACTTGCCGCTCTTCAAGGACCTCAGTGCCGGATACGCCGAGGCGGCTCCCAGCGCCCGCGAGATTATCGATGGGCTCCGCGAACACGTCGACCAAGGTCAGTTCTACATGGCTCTCAAAAAGGCCCGCGACTTAATTCAACACGAAGCGAAGGTGCTTACCCATGTCGGCTAAGGATTTGGTGCAAAGCTAAGCGGCTCGAGTTCTTCCGTTTCTTCCTCGGTCCCTATCAAGACCGCTGCATCGAGATGGCTGAACGGACCATCACGCTTCTGACCGAGGTCCGCAAGGACAAGGCCGCCGTCGAGGCGGCACGGGTGCCGGTCCCGGCCGAATAGGTCAGCGGCGGTTTACGAAGTGTAAGGGATCGTCGGTTTTAGATGGACGGCCCGGCCTAAGAAACGACGGTCGCAACGCGCGGAGCGCCTATGAACGCCATCGATCTGAACGGCAAGTCGATCCTGGTGACGGGCGGCACGGGCTCCTTTGGCCAGCGCTTCATCAAGACGGTTCTGCAGCGCTACAAGGTGCGCCGCATCGCGGTGTTCTCCCGCGACGAACTGAAGCAGTTCGAGATGGCCCAGGACCAGGAATTCGCCAATCGGCCGGAAGTCCGCTTTTTCATCGGCGACGTCCGCGATGGCGAGCGCCTCGAAATGGCAATGCGCGAGGTCGACGTCGTCGTCCATGCCGCGGCGATGAAGCATGTGACAGCCGCCGAATACAATCCGTTCGAGTGCATTCGGACGAACGTCCTCGGCGCGGAAAACGTCGTTCAGGCGGCCTTGCGCTGCCGGGTAAAAACGGTCGTCGCACTGTCAACCGACAAGGCCGCCGGCCCGATTAATCTCTACGGTGCCAGCAAACTCGCCTCCGACAAGATCTTCATTGCCGCCAATAACCTGAGCGGCTCGATCGGAACCCGTTTCGCGGTCGTCCGCTACGGCAACGTACTTGGCTCGCGGGGCAGCGTCGTCCCGACCTTCAAACGCCTGATCGAACAAGGCGCCAAAGACTTGCCGATCACCCACGTCGACATGACCCGGTTCTTGATCACGCTCCAGGAAGGCGTCGATTTCGTGTTGTCGTCGGCGGCGATGATGCACGGCGGCGAAATATTCGTTCCGAAGCTTCCCAGCATGCGGACCGTCGATCTGGCCAAGGTCATGGCGCCCACCAAACCTATCCGCGAGATCGGCATTCGTCCTGGCGAAAAGCTTCACGAGACCCTCATCACCGAGGACGATGCGCGCACTACTCTCGAGTACGACGACCGATTCGTCATCAGCCCGCCGTTTCATTTCTGGAACGGCGGGCTCTCGACCGGTCGCCGAAGGCTTCCAGTACGACAGCAAGACCAATCCCGATCAGCTCACGCCCGACCGTCTTCGCGTGATGCTGCGGGAGTTCTGGGTGTGCTAGCCTAACGCTAGCCTAGGCGGAGACGTCGTGAGTTCGACCGCCATTACGATTCAGGCGCGCATGCGCTCGACCCGGCTGCCTGGCAAAGTGCTCGCCGAAGCCGTCGGCAAACCGATGCTCGAACTGATGATCGAGCGCCTGCGGCGCGTTCGTCTGGCCGATTACATCGTCGTCGCGACGACGATCCATCCCACCGACGACCCGATCGTCGCGCTCGCCGAGCGCCTCGGCGTCGGACACTATCGAGGATCGGAAGAGGACGTCCTGAGCCGCGTTTTGGAAGCCGCCCGCACCCACAAGATCGATGTGATCGTTGAAACCACCGGCGATTGCCCGCTGATCGATCCGGACGTGATCGATCAAACTATTCAGCTCTATCGGGATGCCAACGTGGACTACACGTCGAATATTCTGGAGCGCACCTACCCCATCGGCATGGACGTCCAGGTGTTCTCGGCCGACGCGTTGGCCGATGTCGCCCGGCGCACCAACGATCCCAGCGATCACGAGCATGTCAGCACCTACATCTACCATCATCCGGAGATCTACCGACTGCGCGGACTAACCGCCCCGCCACCCTTCGCCCATCCTGATTGGCGCCTGACCCTCGATACGCCCGACGATCTCGCTCTTATCCGAGAAGTCTTCAGGACGCTCTATCCAAAAAATCCGACCTTCTCGCTGGCCGACATCGCAGCGCTGTTTGAACAGCGGCCCGAGCTTACGTCGATGAACGCCCACATTCAGCATCGCTGGGTGCACCCCCGTGCTTGACGCGCTCATCATCGGCTGCGGACGGATCGCCGGCGGTTACGACGAAACCGGGCCGGGCGATACCGTACTGACCCATGCCGGCGCCTATCGACAGCATCCCGCTTTCCGCCTCAAGGCGTGTATCGAGCCGGACGCAAACCGACGCCAGGCTTTCGCCAAGCATTGGGGTGTCGAAACGACGTTCGCCGATCTCGACGCCTGCCTGGCCAGCAGCCTGTCCTTCGATGTCGCGAGCGTCGCTGCCCCGACCGCCGAGCATCTTCCGATCCTCGACCGGCTTCTGGGCACGGCTGTCCGCGCAGTGCTCTGCGAGAAGCCGCTAGCGACCGATTCCACCGCCGGCGCCAAGACCGTCGCCGCCTATGGCGCGGCGCGCCGCCCTCTGATCGTCAATTACCTGCGGCGCTTCGACCCTGCAATGCAGAGCCTGAAAACGGCCATCGCCACCGGCACTTGGGGACGGCTTCAGTCTGCGGTCGGTTATTACGGCAAAGGCATTCTCCACAACGGATCGCATCTTGTGGATCTGTTCCATTTTCTTCTCGGCCCGCTGTCGCCGCTCGCGGCGACGCGGCGCGCGCCCGCCCATGAGCCGTGGGATGCCACCGTCGACGCCGAGCTTACGACCAGCGATGGTCGGCCGGTCTATCTGGTCGGGACCGATTTCCACGACTACCATCTCTTTGAAGCGACATTGACATTCAGCCGAGGCCAAATCGCCCTCGAAGAAGGAGGCCGCGTGATCCGCGAACGCTCGATTCAAATCAATCCGCTCTATCCCGAATTCCCCACCTTAGGCCGTGGCGCGTTTCGCGCCGCCGGCCAGGACAAGGCCCTGCTGGCCGCCATCGACACGCTGTGTCGCGCCGCGACCGAGGGCGCTGAGATCGTCTCGAGTGGCGAAACCGCTCTGACCACCGAACGCGTCTGCCATCGTCTGTTGGATCTGGCGACTCCCAAGCAAGCCGCGGCACGGTCATGAGCGAATTAGCGCTTCTCGGCGGCAAACCGTCACGGACAACTCCGCTCCCGGCCTATCAGCCGATCGGCGAGGAAGAACACGCCGCGGCAAATCGCGTCATGAAGACAGGCGTGCTCTCCAAGTTCCTTGGCTCCTGGGCCAATGACTTCATGGGTGGGCCCGAGGTTCAGGCCTTCGAACGCGAATGGGCGGAAGCTTTCGAGGCTCGCTACGCCGTCGCCGTGAACTCCTGCACGAGCGGTCTCTACGCCGCCATCGGCGCGATAGGCATCGAGCCCAACGACGAAGTGATCGTTTCGCCCTACACCATGGCGGCCTCGGCGACAGCGCCTCTGATCTTCAACGCCGTTCCGATCTTCGCCGATATCCATCCCGGGACGTACTGCTTGGATCCGGTAAGCATCAAGGCGCGGATCACGTCCCGCACCAAAGCCATCCTCGTCGTTCATATCTTCGGCCAGCCGGCCGACATGGACGCGATCATGGCGATCGCTCGCACTCACAAATTGAAGGTCATCGAAGACTGCGCCCAAGCCCCCTTCGCGACCTACAAAGGCCGGCCTGTGGGTACGCTTGGGGATATCGGCGTCTTCAGTTTGAATTATCATAAACATATCCACACCGGCGAAGGCGGCGTCATCACGACCAATGACGAAGATTTGGCTGAACGTTGCCGCCTGATCCGCAATCACGCCGAGGCCGTGGTCGAGAAAAAAGGCGTCAGCAATATCGTGAATATGATCGGCTTCAACTTCCGGATGGGCGAACTCGAAGCCGCCATCGGTCGAGAGCAGATCAAGAAAGGCCCAACCCTGATCGCCCAGCGCCGTGACAACGTCCGCTATCTCGAAGAACGTCTGTCAAATCTGCCGGGGCTTGCCATGCCCGAGGTCGAAGCCGGAGCCGAGCACGTCTATTACGTTCACGCGTTGTCCTACAACGCTAAGGCAACCGGCATTCCGCGAGACACCGTATTCCGGGCTTTGAAGGCTGAGCTGCCCGAAACCGCGCTGCGCGAGGGCGAAGGTCCACTGATCGCCCAGGGTTACGTCAAGCCGCTCTATCTCGCGCCGATGTACCAACAGTTGAAAGCCTTCGGCTCGAATGGCTTCCCCTTTGTCTCGGCGGCGCGGCCGACACCTCCCGACTATCGCAAGGGCCTTTGCCCTAACGTCGAACGGGCGCATTTCGAGACAGTTATTTTTCACGAACTCATGCGGCCGCCGATGACTCGGAACGATTTGGACGACGTCGCCGCCGCCTTTCACAAAGTGTTCCGCAATTTGGATGATCTCAAGAAGGCAAAAGTCGGATCGTGAACCGCCAGAAAGTTCTTTTCTTCAGCCGTGATCCCGGCGCGACCAATCAAATGGTCGCGGTCCGCGAGCTTCTCTGCGAAACGATCGAGGCTCCCCCCTTCGACGTCAACGTCCTGCGTTCCGATCTCCGCATGGGTAGCGGCGAACGACCGGGGTTCGTGGTCATGGCCAAGACCGTCGGCCATACCGTCTGGGGCCAGGCAGGGCTTGTCGTCGAAGATTGGGACAAGGCCTTGGCGAGCATCTCCTTTCGTGACCGCCTGATGGCCATCGAAAGTCTGCTAGGCGACCGCTTCATCGATGCCGTCATCACCGGCGCCGACGATGTCGACGAAGCCGATACCGTATTGCTGTGGCAAGCCGCCAAGGTTGCAAGCATCCCGACCGTGGCCTTCCTCGACGACAGCGGCAACCTCGACGTCCGGTTCCGCGATCGCACCGACGGGCGCCTGGTGTTTCCGAACATCGTCTATTGCCTGGATCGGGACGCCGCCGACGGACTTGTTGCGCTGGGCCTTCCCAAGCCTCGGACTCGCGTTATCGATAATCCGCATCTGGCCCGCCTCGGCCGGCGCAAGCCGGCACCGGGCGAGACGACGCATATTCGTAATTTGTGGGGCCTTGGCGCCGGCGACCAGGCCGTCCTGTTCGTCTCCGAGAACACCGCTGAGATGGCGCCGCTCCGCCAGACCGGCGGATGGGATGAACTCGCGCTGCTGACCGAGGTCATCGCCGGCTTCGCCGCCGGACGGCCCATGGGTCACGTCGATCCCGGCCAGAAAAAGGTGTCGGTCATCGTCCGGCCACACCCACGCGACACCATCGGCAAATACGAAGCGTTTCGCCGGCCCGACGGTCCTCGGGTCATGGTCAGCAACGCCGGCACGCCGCTCGCCGCGGCTTCCGCCGCCGATCTTGTCGTCGGCATGGACTCGGCGCTTCTGATCGAGGCGCGCCTTGCCGGACGCCCGGTCATCTCGCTCGTCGCCGACAGCCGCTTCAATCGCCGCTTCGCGGCTACCTCGGCCGGAGCCGAGCCGTGATCGAAAGCGCGGCGGCCGACCAGATGGCCCGCACCGCGCTAGCCGCCCATGTCGCCGGCGAGCTCGACGCGCGGGCGACGCTTGCCGCTCTCGACCACGCTCTCGAAATCGAACCCGACCTGGCCTTGGCGCACCGCGCCCGCGGCATGCTTCTGCATCGCGAGAAGCGCTTGGCCGAAGCCGTCACCAGCCTGCGCCGTGCCCAAGCTCT
>SHVU01000046.1 GCA_009691105.1 Rhodospirillales bacterium | reverse complement strand
CCTGGACGGGAATGAGCACAGCGGCCCAGATCACGCCCGACGCGACGAACAGCCAGAACGACCACGCCATCCACGGGATCGACAAGTAATCCATGCCGTGGATCTCGGCGTTGGCGATGCCCGAGGCCAGCAGGATGACGACGCCACCGGCCGTAAAGACGAAGTCGGTCAGCGTCACCTGGCGCTGGGCGAAGGCGATGGCCGATCGCCGTGACGATCGGCCATCGCCTTCCACCAGCCGGTCACGATGATGTTGCCGAGGAACAAGACGACTCCGAAGACGTGCGCGGCCTTGAGCCAAGCATAGAGCGGGTCCATCGAGCGGCCTCCTCTCTCTCGTCTGAAGAATGTGGGCGTATGGGAACCGGCGAAACGGATCCTACCCCGCTTGCGCCGGGCGGCTCCTATGGGCTGCGAGCCACGCAGCGGCGGCCAGGACCGCGATCATCGGCACAACGGCGCCGAGGTTCACGGCTTCCCAGCCGAGAGCGTGCTGCAACGCGCCGGACGAAAAGCTCGACACCGTCGTCGTCGCGAACACCAGGAAGTCGTTGAAACCTTGGGTCTTGGCGCGCTCCTCGGGGCGATAGGTCTCGGTCAGCAACGTCGTCCCGCCGACGAACAGGAAGTTCCAGCCGATACCGATGACGAACATCGCCACACAGAAATGGGCGACGCTAGTCCCGGTGACGTTGATCGCCACCGCGACGAGATTCAGGACGGCCCCGGCGATGAGGATTCGCGTGATCCCAAACCGGCGGATCAGATCGCCGGTGAAGAAGCTCGGCGCGTACATCCCCAGGATGTGCCACTGGATGGCGAAGGCGGTGTCCGGAAAGCTGTGATCATGATCGTGCATCGCCAACGGCGTCGCGGTCATCACCAGGTTCATGACGCCCCAGCCGAGCATCGCCGACAACACCGCGACGACGAAGGCTGGCTGACGGGCGATGACCGCGAGAGGCCGCCCCGATCCCGGCTCGCGATCGACGGCGGGACGCGGCATGTCGAGGAACGCGACGATGACCATCGCGGCCGCGGACAAGCCGGCGATGGCGATGAACGCGCCCGCATAGAGCCGCCCAGGGATAAGGGTATGCGTGAACTTGGCGATTTCGGGACCGGCGATGGCGGCGATGACGCCGCCCGCCATGACCCACGAGATGGCACGAGCCTTGAACGCCTCCTTCGCCGTCTCGGCGGCGGCAAACCGATAGTACTGCGCGACCGCCATATGGACGCCGACGAGTCCGCCCGCGGCCGCGAACAGCCAGAACGACTCGACGATGATGCCGAGAGCGCTGAGGCACCCCGCCGCGATGCCCATCGTCTGGCCCAACAGGAAGCCGGCGCGACGGCCGATGCGGCGCATCAGGAGCGACGCCGGCACCGTAGACACCATGATCATGGTGAACTGAATCGCCAGCGGCAGGGTCGCCAAGCGCTTGTCGGTGGCGAGCATTTGCCCGGCGAGCGCTGAGACCGTCGCCAAGGTCGCGATCCCGGTCATGGACAGCGCCAGGGCCGCGGTCAACAGAATGACGTTGCGCGTCGCTTGGTCAGGCCGCATCGCGCTAGCCCAGACGGTCCTTATCGTGTCGTGCTGCTGACGCCGGCCGGTTGACGAGTGGCGCGAGCGGTACGGCGCGACGCGAAACCTCGACGCGTTCGGTAGGAGCCGCGCCATAGAGCGTGGTGCGCTGGACCGGCACACGTCCCAGGCTGCGGATCAAATCCTCCATGGCCTCGGGGCCCATCTCTTGGCCAAAGGATGCTCCGGCAGCACGGCTGATGGTTTCGTTCATCAGCGTACCGCCCAGATCGTTAGCACCGGCCTCGAGACAGGCCTTCGCTCCGTCGGGTCCAAGCTTTACCCACGACACTTGAATATTGCCGATGAGCGGATGAAGCGCGAGGCGCGCCACGGCATGCATCAAGACAGCTTCGCGGAACGTCGGCCCTTTGCGCGCCCGGCCCTTGAGATAGAGCGGCGCTTCCATATGCACGAACGGCAACGGCACGAATTCGGTGAAGCCGCCGGTCCGGGCTTGCAGATCGCGGACGCGGATCAAGTGGCGCGCCCAATTCACCGGCTCATCGATATGGCCGAACATGATGGTCGCGGTCGAGCGCAGGCCGACGGCATGAGCCGCCGTCATGACCGCGAGCCACTCGTCGGTCTTGATCTTGTCAGGACAGAGAACGGCGCGGATCTCGTCGTCGAGGATTTCCGCGGCCGTGCCAGGCAACGTCCCGAGCCCGGCATCGCGCAAGCGTTCGAGATACGGGATGAGTTCGAGGCCAAGAGTTTTTGCGCCTTGCCAAATCTCGAGCGGCGAAAACGCATGGACGTGCATCTTCGGGGCCGCCGCTTTCACGGTGCGAACGATGTCGAGATACGTGTTGCCGGTGTAGCGCGGATGAATGCCGCCTTGCAGGCAAACCTCGGTCGCGCCCCTCGCCCAGGCTTCGCTGACGCGCCGGGCGATCTCGTCGCGATCGAGATCGTAAGCGGGACCACGCAACGTCTCGCCGAGCGGTCCCTTGGAAAACGCGCAGAACCGACAGCCATAGGTGCAGACGTTGGTGTAGTTGATGTTGCGGTTGACGACGTAGGTGACGGTGTCGCCTTTGACCGCAATCCGGCGGGCGTTCGCCGCGTCCATGATCGCCCGGGCGTCGGCGCCGCGGGCCCGGAACAGCCGGACGATGGCGGCCTCGTCGAAACGATCGCGCGTCAGAATTTCGGCAACGTCGGACGAAACCGCCGGGGCGAAAATCGTCGGGGCTTCGGGTGGCGGAATATCGGCGCCAGGCGACCAGGCCTCGACCCGCGCCAAACCGTCCATATCGATCGCTTGCACAACCGGAGTCGCGAACACGCCGTCCAACCAACGCTGGCGGTCGCGCGCGTAAGCCGGATAGATCGCCAAGCGCTCGGCGAGAGTCTTGCCGGCGGCGGCGGTGTCCGCGGCCAGACGATCGAGGTTCGGCCAGGCGTATTCCGGATTGACGTGGTCGGGCGTCACCGGCGAGACCCCACCCCAATCGTTGATCCCGGCGGCGATAAGCCGGCGCAGGCGACCGGCGCTCAAATTCGGCGGAGCCTGAATGTTCATCGCTGCGCCGAGCACGATCCGCGCCACGGCGATTGTCCACAGAAGTTCGTCGGCCGACGGCTCTGGTGCCTCGACCATGCGGGTTCCGGGATGGGCCCGGAAGTTCTGCACGATGACTTCTTGGATGTGGCCGTAACGATCGGCGAGATCGCGGATGGCGAGCAACGTCTGGATCCGCTCGCGCCGCGTTTCGCCGATGCCGATCAGAAGACCCGTGGTGAATGGCACGGCCTGTTCACCGGCGATACGAACCGTTTCGAGGCGAAGCGCCTGAGCTTTATCCGGTGAGCCAAAATGCGGGCCGCCACGTTCGGTCAGACGCTCGGCGGTCGATTCGAGCATCAGCCCTTGCGACACCGAGACCCGGCGCAACAGCGCCACGTCGGCGGCGTTCATCACTCCCGGATTGACGTGGGGTAGAAGGCCGGTCTCGTCGAAGACAAGCTTCGCGACACGGGCTAGGTATTCGATGGTCGTCGCGTGGCCGCGCCGCGCAAGCTCCTCTTGGGCCTGGGCGTAGCGAAGCTCTGGTTTGTCGCCGAGAGTGAACAGCGCTTCCTTGCAGCCGGCCCGTTGCCCGGCGCGAGCGATGGCGAGGACTTCCTCGGGCGACAGATACGAGGCACGGCCCGGCTTCGGTTGCTCGACGAAGGCGCAGTAGTGACAGACGTCGCGACAGAGCTTGGTCAGCGGAATGAAGACTTTGCGCGAATAGGTCACGACGTCGCCGTGGGCTTGGTCGCGCAGCGTCGCCGCCACCGTCATCAACCAGTCGAGATCGGTTTCCGTCGCAAGCGCCAGGGCCGCGTCGTGGCCCGGCCGTTGTCCGGCCAGCGCCGCATCCAACACCGCGCGCGTCGCGGTCATGGCCTCGCCTCGACGGCGGGCACGGCGACAGGGTCGAGAGCAATCGCCGACAAGCATTCCCAGGCGCGCGTGCCGATGCCGGCGCTGATCAATTCCTGCAGATCTGGCCCCGTGTCGATATCGAGGCCGAGCCCGGCCAATCGGAGAATGCGGGGCTCGACGCCGAGTTGGCGCGCCGCCGCCGTGTGATAGGGAAAGCTGTCGTCGCCGAAGCGCAGTTGAATGGCCGCCACCGGCGACATCGCCACCAGGTTCGTGCCGCGTCCGTCCCGCGACGGCACCAGAGTCACAGCCGGTCCCGCGCCGTGTCCTTCAAGCGCCGCGGCGATCTCGGCCGGCGTCGCCAGCGGCACGTCGCCGGGCACCACCGCGCAGGCCATCGCCCCGTCGCTCGCCAACCGCGCCATGGCGGTCTCGACGGAGGCGGTTTCGCCGCGCGGCCGAACATCATCGATCAAGCGAAAGCCGTATCCGGTGGCGAGCGTCGCGACTTCCGGATCCCCGGTGACGACCGCGACGCCGGCAATCCCGGGAACCCGGGCCACGGTCGCGAAGACATCCTCCGCCATCGCCCGGCACAACGCCCGACGTTGGCGCGGCGCGAGAACGTCGGTGAGGCGCCGCTTGCCCTCGGCGAATCCTTTGATTGGAACGATGATCCACATCGCCGCCATATTCGAGCAGAAGCGGAGCCGGTTCAACGGCGTCATGGACGCCCCTTGCGGCTCAGCCGTTTGGCGAAGGCGACGACGGCGCGGCCGAGCCGAACCCGGTCGTCGAGGGTCTTCATGACCGTCCTCTCGATCAGGACGCGAAGGCCGAGCTTGGCGATGGGCCCGGCCAGCGCCACGTCGGCCTCGTCGATCACGAAACCGTCGCAAAACGACGCGTAGCGCTCGGCGACCGCCAGGGCCGAGGCACGAATGCCAAGCTCGCGCATCATCTTGGCAGCCGGGCCTTTGATCGCCTGGCCACCGACGATGGGCGACACCGCAATCACCGGAACCCGATCGAGACGTTTGCGCACGCGGGGCAACGCCAGGATCGGCTCGATGCTGATGAACGGGTTCGACGGCCCGATGATGACGGCGGCAAGCTTGGGATCGTTGAGCGCCTGCATGAAGCGCGGCTCAGGCTTGGCCCGGGCGACATTCTGAAAGCGAAAGCCGGTGACGCGCGGCCGGCAGCGCTCGCGGACGAAGTAGTGCTGGAAGGCGAGCGTTCCACGCGTCGTCTTAACCATCGTCGGGACGGGATCGTTGCTCATCGGAACGATGGCCGCTTTGACGCCGAAGCGTCTGGCCAGATCGGCGGTCACGGCGCTCAAGGACTCGCCGTTGGTCAGGCGGAGCGTGCGTTCGACATGCAGCGCCAAGTCCTTGTCGCCGAGAAAGAACCAGGTCTCGCCGCCGATCGCGCCCAGGGCTTCCATGAACGCGCCGGTCTCGCCGACGCGGCCCCATCCGGTGGCTGGATTGGAGACGCCGCCCAGCGTGTAGATCAGCGTGTCGATATCGGGCGAGACGTGCAGGCCGAGATGCGTGAAGTCGTCGCCGGTGTTGGCGACGATCAAAAGATCGCGGGCTGGAACAACCTTGGAAAGGCCGAGCGCCAGCTTGGCGCCCCCGACGCCGCCCGAGAGCACGACGAAGCGGGACTTAGTTGAACGCGTGCTCATCGGAACAAATCCTCAATCTTGGGACGAATCAGTGTCGCGGCGGTTTGGTTGGCGGCGAAGCGTCGGAAGCCACGCACCAGCACGATCGGCGTCCCCTCGCCGGCTTCGCCCTGCACGAGAGACGCGGCGGAGGCGAGCTGATCGGCGAGACCGACTTGGGTGACGCGCAAAATACGGCCGAACATGTCCGGCATGCCGCGAAGATCGAGCAACGACGGCAATCCCGCTGCGCCAAGCGCCGTGCCGACGGTACCGAGGCGCCAGGCCCGGCCGACGCTGTCGTTGATGATGACGGCAACATCGGCACCGGCCTTGACCTTGAGCTGCTTGCGTAACCGGCGACACGAGGCGTCGGGATCGCGAGGCAGCAACAACGCCCGCTCCGTCCCGTCGGCCGCGACGTTGGATTGATCGATGCCGGCATTGGCGAGCACGAAGCCCTGGCGGTGCGCGACGACGATGAGGCCGCTTCGCACCCGCAGGACTTCCGACGACTCGGCCAAGATCAGTTCGACGACGCGCGGGTCCTTGTCAGACTTACGAGCCAGAACCTTGGCCCGCGCCGACGGCTTCACCGTGGCGAGATCGACGGTGCGGCCTTCGGCCTTGGAGACGATTTTCTGCGCGATGACCACTACGTCGCCGGACTTGAGACGACGGCGCAAACGCCGCAGCCCGTCGAGAACGAGGCCGGCGACGTCGTCGCCGCGTTCGACGGTCGGGATCTGCGGAAGAGCGACGAGTTCGAGACGACGGGGCGTCACGCCGGTTTCTTGTCGGTCTTCGGTTTGGGTTGGCCGGTGATGCGAATGCCGGCACCGTCGATGCCGTAGCGGCGGTTGATGAAGATCAGCGCCGAGGTGAGCGCTTCGGCCACCGCCGAGTTGTCGAGCGGACCGACATGCCAGCCCTTCAAGCCAGCAGCTTCGGCCAATTCGACGACGACCTGACGCGCGTCGGCATCGTCTCCGGCGACCAGCACATCGCAGTCGATGGCGGCACCGGCGTTGCGCAGCCGCTCGGCAGCGACGTTGTGGAACGCCGAGACGACTTTGACATCAGCACCGAGGAACGTTTGCGCGGCTCTCGCCGCCGAGCCTTCGGGCGGAAGCTGGACGCGGGTCACTTGCGGCGGTTTGAGCGGCACGGTGGCGTCGATGAAGATCTTGCCCTGCACCACCGCCTTCACGTCTTCGAGGATCGGCTTCTCGCTGGCGTGCGGCACGGTCAGGACAACAACGCCGCCAGCCGTCGCGGCGGCACGGTTATCCATGGCGCGCAACGATCGGCCAGCGCGGGTGGCGATTTCAGCGGCGGCGGTTTCGGCTTTGTCCGCTTGCCGCGAGCCGACGATGACGTCGTATCCGGCCTTGGCCCAGCGCAGCGCCAGAGCGCTACCGAGCGCGCCGGTGCCGCCGAGAATCGCGATGATAGGCTTATCGCTCATCGTGGCTGCCTCAGCCGCCTACCACGGCTTTGAAGCGTTTGATGACCTCGATGTGATCGCGCGGGGTCTTTAGGCCGGCGCCCATGGTCTCGACGGCGATGTCCGACGCGCCCCACGACGCCCAGCGCGCCGCCATGGCTTTCCAGTCAGCCTCGGTCTTGTGGTCCTTCACCGAGATGCGGCCTTGGATCCCGAAGGTCTTGGGATCGCGCCCGGCCTCGCGGACGAAACCGAGCATCCGTTGCATTTCCGCAGCACCGTCGATGTTGGGCCCGACCATCGGGAACCAGCCGTCGGCGAGCCTCGCAATGCGGCGCATAACCTCGTCAGTTTTGGCTTCGGAACGCAGTGCCACCGCATCCTTGGACGTCGTCCGGCCACGGGACGAGCCGCCGCCCATCCAGATCGGGATCAAGCGCCGCACCGGCATCGGGTTGAGGCCGGCTTCGGTGATGGTGTGCCACTTGCCCTTGAACGACACGAGGTCGCGGCTGAACAGCGCGCGCAGAACCTCGATCTGTTCCTCGGAGCGCCGGCCGCGGTCCTTGAAGTTCATGCCGAGGGCTTCGTATTCGACCTCGTTCCAGCCCACGCCGATGCCGAGCCGCATCCGCCCGCCCGACAAGACGTCGACCTCGGCCGCCTGTTTGGCGACGAGCACGGTCTGACGCTGCGGCAGGATCAGAATTTCGCTGACGAACTCGATCGTCTTCGTCAGTCCGGCGAGAAAGCCGAACAGCACGAAAGGCTCGTGGAAGACGCAGGTGTGATCGTAGGGGCCGGAGAACCCGGGATGGCCGGCGCGGCTCGCCCCGACGACGTGGTCGTAGGCGGCCAGATGGTGATAGCCTAATTCCTCGGCGGCCTGGGCATATTCACGGACGCCCTTGGGTTCGGCGCCGATTTCGAGCTGCGGAAAGATGACCCCTAGACGCATGACGAACTCCTTCGCGTGATCGTTGGGCGGGACTCATACCATATCCCGCCGCCGGCTATACTTGGACGAGTGGCGAGGTCCCCCATGGCGGCGCTCTGCCGGGATTGCACAAGCGTTTATGACACACGGCCGGACGGCGGACGCTGCGCCGCCTGCGGATCCTTGCGCCTGCTCGTCCACCCCGAGCTTAGCCAACTCGCCATCGCCCATATCGACTGCGACGCCTTCTATGCCAGCGTCGAGCAACGCGACAACCCGGCGCTGCGCGACAAGCCGTTGATCGTTGGCGGCTACCGCCGCGGCGTCGTGACGTCGTGTTGTTACGCCGCCCGCGCCAAGGGCGTGCGCTCGGCCATGCCGACGTACCGGGCTATGCAGCTTTGCCCGGAAGCCAACGTCGTAAAGCCGCGGATGGCGGTCTATTCCAAGGTCGGCCGCGAGGTCCGCCAGCTCATGGACACAGCCTCGCCGCTGGTCCAACCGATCTCCATCGACGAAGCCTTCCTCGACATGGGTGGAACCGGCGACGTCCACGGCGGCCCGCCGGCCCAAACCATCGCCAAGCTCGCCGGCCGCATCGAACGCGACATCGGCATCACCGTGTCGGTCGGGCTCAGCTACAACAAGTTCCTCGCCAAGGTCGCGTCCGATCTCGGCAAGCCGCGCGGCTTCACGGCGATCGGCCGGGCCGAGGCCGTGGAATTCCTGCGCTCGCGCCAGGCAAACATCATCTCGGGCGTCGGCAAAGTCATGGAGCGCCGCCTGGCCGCGGACGGCATCAAGACGGTCGGCGACATTCAGGCGACCGACGAGGCCGACCTGGTCCGGCGCTACGGCGCCATGGGCACGCGCATGGCCGCTCTCGGGCGCGGCGAGGACAACCGCGCCGTCGAAACCGATCGCGACACCAAAAGCGTCTCCGCCGAGACAACCTTCGAGACCGACCTGGCGCGCGGTGAAGCCCTCACCGCCGAGATCTGGCCGTTGTGCGAAGAAGTCGCGGCGCGGCTGAAGCAGCAAGACCTCTCAGCCGGCGGCGTCACGCTGAAGCTCAAGACCGCGAGCTTTCGGCTCCTGACCCGCAGCCGTCAGCTCGATACGCCGACGCGGCTGGCCGAAGTGCTGTTCCGCACGGCGGCGCCGTTGGTCGAACGCGAAGCCAACGGCCAGCGCTTTCGCCTGATCGGAATCTCCGCAAGCCACTTGGGGCCCGGCACCGCCGCTGATGGCCCGGAGCTATTCGGTGAAGATCGGGCTCGCTGGGCCAAGATCGAAGATGCCATGGCCTCCGTGCGTGGCCGCTTCGGCGAACCGGCGATCGCCAAGGGCCGAGGCTTCAAGCGCCGTCCGTCTTAGACGGTTGCTCCTCGGGCGGACGTACGTCGCGAAACATTTTGAGAAGCAGAAGATCATAGACGATCTTCAAGACACCGCAGGCGATGAGCGGCCATCCAAACGTCGAGAGACCCAGAAGAAAACCAGTCAGCACCGGGCTCGCCGCCGAGGCAAGGCTGCGCGGCACGGCGGTGACGCTCGCCGCCGCCGGACGTTCCTCCGGCGTCACCACGGCCATGACGTAAGACGTGCGCGTCGGCACATCCATCTGCGAGAGGAAGCTGCGGATCAGCAAGCAGGCGATGGCCAGCGGCAACGACGGCATCAAGGCCGTCAGGATCAGAAAGATGTTCGCCGGGATATGGGTGAACACCATGGTGTTGATGAGACCGATGCGCGCCGCGATCCGCACCGCCACGGGATAAGAAATCGCCGATAAGAATCCCGTGCAGAAGAAGATCGTGCCGGCAGTCGTGACCGACAGATCGAAACGCTGGAACAGCCAAACCGCAAGCATCGACTGCACGACCAGGCCGCCCGCGAACGCATCCACGCAGAACAGCATCACCAACTGACCGACGATGTGTCGCGATCGACCGAGCGGCGCGGCCGGCGGCCCGTCTCCTTTGATCCGGACCGGCTTGGCGAGCCTTTGGTAGATCACGAAGGCCATCGCCCCGATCAGGCCGTAGAACAGGAAAGCGCCCTGCAACGCCGCCTTGAACTCGATGACGAGCCCCACCGTCATGACCTCGGGGATCGCCGCGGCCAGAGCTCCAACCGCCGCGATCAACGACCCGATGAGGCTATAACGCGCAAAGAGCGCCGTGCGGTGACGGCTATCGACGGCGCCGGCCAGCAGGCTGTGCTCGAGCGGCAAGAAGACGCTGACGTCGCCGTTCGACGGATTAAGCGTACCGATGAAGGCGACGATCAGAAGCGGCCAGAAATCGGTGAACCCGGCGAAACCGACGCCGGTGACGGCCATCAGGATCGCGGCGGCCTTCAAAAGCCGGCCCTGGCTCACGTGATGGGCATAGAACCCGACCGCCAGCGTCAGAAGACCGGATCCGAAGAGCGTCGCCGTGGCGATCGCACCGACCTCCAGCGGGCCGAACCCAAGCGTCATGAGATAGAGCGGCAGGACCAGGCTTGCGAAGCCGTCGGCGAAGGCGCGAAGCCCGCGCCCGATAAGCAGAAGGGTGGCGTCCGGCGCCGTGCCGGGTGGGACCAGGAACCAACGCTCTGGAGACGACGCAGTCTGGCTCAGGGGGGTATGTCCGGTCGCCGTGGCGAGATTGGCGACCCCAACGGGATTCGAACCCGTGTTGCCGACGTGAAAGGCCGGTGTCCTAGGCCTCTAGACGATGGGGTCGCTGGGGCCTTCGATTATACGTGACGGCCGCGGAAATCAAGCCGTTCCGCCACTTGGCCGTTACATCAAGACCCGAAGATAGGTTTCGGCCTGGGCTTTCCGCTTCTCGGCGACGATCTGGGCCAATCGGGCAAATCCGTTGTCGGCCAAATAGGTCTCGATGGGCGTCCGGCTCATCAGCAGGAGTTTCAGGATATAGCCGGCGTTCTTGCCATGGGTGGCGCTCAGGCGGGCCCGGGTCGCATCGATCTCTTTGCCCAAATCGCCCTTCATGGCCGCGGCCCGCTTATCCTCGGGCCAGAACCGCGACTGGCTCATGGTCTGGGTGTGGGTTTCCGAAAAATCCGGAACCGTCACTTTTGGCCAGGACTGATAGAGCTGGAAGAAGCCGTCCAGGAACGCGGCGTAGCCGGGCGCACCGGCCGAGCCCCAAGGATCGGGGTTCGCGGCGCGGCGGGCCTCGATCGCTTCGAGACACCGGACCGCATAGCTCACCTGGGCGTAGAGCAGCGCCAACAGCGCCAGCTTGTAGAGACGGATCGTGGTTTCTGGACCGGCGGTCGCGGTTAGATGGTCATTGCTTTTCAGATAGAGAGCCTCGCCCCAGGTCTGACGCTCTTCGCCGAAGAATCCAATCGGCATGACCATAGTCACGCTGGGATCGCCCGGCGTGACACGGAACAACTCGAAACCAAGCCCGATCAGAAGATCGTGGATCTGGGAGAAAACTTTTTGGCCGCGATAGATCTCGGCGAACTCGACCTCGAGGTCAACGCCAAGTACGGAGGGTTCGACGAGCTTTCGCGCTCCGGCCAGCACATCCCACTCGGCGCCCTGCACATCGAGAGACAGCATATCGGGTGGCGCAATCTTGGCCTCGGCACAGACACTGTCGAGGCGGCGTACGTCGACACGCTGCGTCGCGACGGCCTTGAGGATTTCGCCCAACGTGCCGCGTCCGCCCGAATGGATCGCGTTGTAGGAAGCGTAGCGTTCATTGACCAGGTAGAGCTAACTTCAGTACGGATCGAAGGTGATGAAAAGATCGTCCGGGCCGTCTTCGGCACCGATGGCGATGGGCACGACTTTGGTGTTGGCGGCAACGTCGGGAAGCTGAGCCCGGACCTGCTCGGCGCAATCGGGATCGGCGTCAAAAAAGATGAACTGAAAATCGGCAAGATGCGGATTGGGGGCGCGGATCGGAAGCGGATAGCTGCCGCCGCGCGCGCCGATATGGTGATAGGCGATCTTGCTCATGGGGTATCCGGCGGGGGTGGGTTTGCAGAGGCCCCTCCTCCTCCTAAGATGCAAGAATGAACAACGGCTTAAAGCCGACTTCGATAGGGAGATTTCGATGCTTCACGGCAAAGTGCTGATCGCCCAGGGTGGCGGACCGACCGCGGTGATCAACCAATCGTTGGTCGGCGCCGTTCTCGAATCACGGCGTGTCGCGACGGTCGAACGGGTCTACGGGGCGCTCAACGGCGTCAAAGGGATCGTCGGCGAGAACTTCCTCGATCTCACCCAGGAAACCGACGCCAACCTCGAACGCGTCGCCGATACTCCGGGCTCGACGCTCGGCTCGACTCGGGACAAGCCGGACCTCAAGTACTGCCAGGAAATTCTCAAGGTCCTGCAGGCCCACGGCATCGGCACGTTCTTCTATATCGGCGGCAACGATTCCTCAGACACGTTGCGCATCGTCTCGGAACAGGCCCGCGCCTCGAACTACTCGCTGCGCTGCGTCCACATTCCGAAGACCATCGACAACGACCTGATGGAGAACGACCACACGCCGGGCTTTCCATCGGCGGCGCGGTTCGTGTCCCAGGCGTTCGCCGGTGTGAACCTCGACAACGCGGCCCTGCCCGGCGTCTACGTCGGCGTCGTCATGGGCCGGCAC
Source organism: Rhodospirillales bacterium (assembly GCA_009691105.1). Lineage (GTDB taxonomy): Bacteria > Pseudomonadota > Alphaproteobacteria > Rhodospirillales > SHVU01 > SHVU01. The sequence continues at coordinate 2,118 of SHVU01000046.1, read as the reverse complement.
GCCGGCTTCCTGACCGCCGCAGCGGCGCTCGGCCGAAAGTTTCCCGACGACGGTCCGCACCTCGTCTATCTGCCCGAGCGCCCCTTCGCCATGGATGCGTTCCTCGGCGACGTGAAGGCGACGCTAGATCGCATCGGCCGTTGCGTCGTTGCCGTGTCCGAAGGCATTCACGACGCGGCTGGCACGCCGATTCTCGCCCTCCTCGCCACGGAATTGGAGAAGGACGCCCACGGCAACGTGCAGCTGTCCGGCACCGGGGCGCTTGCCGATGCTCTCACCGAGCAGGTCAAGACCAAGCTCAAGACCAGCCGCGTCCGCGGCGACACCTTGGGCTATCTGCAGCGCTCGTTCCTGGGCTGCGTCTCGCCCGTCGATAGGCGCGAGGCCCGTGAAGCCGGCATCAAGGCCGTGCAGTTCGCGCACTGGAACGGCACCGACGGTTCGGTCGCACTGAAACGCGTCGGCAATTACGATATCGACTTTCAATTGGTCGATTTGAAAGCGGTCGCCGCCAAGACCAAGGTCATGGCCGACGCCTTCATCGCGCCGTCCGGCAATAACGTGACGGCGGCCTTCGACGATTACTTGCGGCCGTTGGTCGGCGCCGACATGCCGGAGGTCTACCGGCTGCGCGCCCACAAGGTCCCGAAAATCCTGAAGCCAACGAAATAAAGACTGTAAGTCCTGTGGCAGCGTCGTGAACTGGGGGGATTCAAATGGCTGACGACGAAAAGGAGATCGTCACGCTGCATCCCTCTACGGGCCGGTGGCTCGTCGGATCTTTTGCAGGCTGGCTCCTTCTTTTGTCGTGCGTGATTTTGATTGGAATCCCGATCCTACTTTTGATTTGGCTGAACAGGAGATTCACGCTCTACAGAATTACCGATCAACGGATCATTCTCGAACATGGGGTTCTGTTTCGGAAAATCGATGAGATCGAACTCTATCGCGTGAAAGATGTTCGCCTGGATTTCTCGCTGCTCAATCAGATGGTCAATATCGGAACCATCAGTCTCAATTCATCTGACGCGAGCACCAACGGCAATCCGATGACGATGCCCCACATATGGGAGGCTCGAAAGCACCGCGAAACATTGCGAACCATTGTGGAGGCGTATGTCGCAGATGAAGATGCGGCCAGGGAAGGACGGCGCGGCCTGTGGGCCGGAGAGTTTCAGCCGCCGTGGGATTGGCGGCGTCACGCTAAAGCTTATTAGTCGGAATACTTCTTTGAGACAAATTGCATGGAATCAGATAAGGGCAAAGGACTTTAACGCTCTTGCGCCGCGTGGCCGTCGAGCGGGCGAACCGCGAGGGCGGTAGGCCTTCGGTGTCGGCCGTCCTAGTCTCCCTGGTCGAGCGCCACCGCGCCGAGCTCGAGAAGGAAGCGCAAGCCCGGTGAGCCCGCGACCGAAATTCCTGGTCGCCAGCGTCAGATGAGGAGGAGCGAGTCGCGGCCCGGCGCCGGGGGCGGTAGGCCGGAGGGCCGTGCGATCACCGTCATGCTGGCGCCGTCGGGAATCCAGCGCGCCCGAAGGTCGGATTCGGCCATCGGCAACCGTTTCCAGGAACCCAGGGTCTCCAGGAGATAACCGGCGTCGGCAAGAATGGCGATGAGGTCACTCAGAGTTCCGCCGGTTGCACCGAAGACGTAGGGAGCGAGTTCCATGACGATCAGCGGTCGGTGCCGGCGGAGGGTATGCGCGGCGCCTTTGAGCACCGAGCATTCGAAACCGTCCACGTCGAGCTTGATGATGTCGACGCGCCCAATGCCGGCCCGGGCAAGGAAGCCGTCAAGAGTCGCCGCCGAGGTGCCGGCGGTTGCCCGCAACGCGCCCAGGTGCTTGGTGTGAAGATCGCCGGTGTCGAGCAACATGATCTGGTAAGCCTCCACGTGCCGAGCTTGCTCCGGGTTCAGGTGGAGGTTGCGGCACAGCTTGTCGTAGGCAAATGCGGTCGGCTCGAAGGCGATAACCTTGCCACTTTCTCCCACCAGGCGGGCGAGCGGGAGGGTGTGCGCCCCAATATTGGCACCGATGTCGAGGGCAAGGTCGCCCGGCTCCACTAAGGAGGGCCATGCGCCCAGGGTTTCCCGCTCGTACATACCCAAATAGATCG
>SHVU01000045.1 GCA_009691105.1 Rhodospirillales bacterium | reverse complement strand
GGCCAGACGAAGACGTTGAAGATCACCGTGACCGCCAGAACGCCGATCAGGAAGTGCTGGCTGCGGATATAGCGGAACCCGTCCCGAATATTGGACACGATGGAGGTCCGCACGGGGGGCCGGTTGTTGGACGGCGGCGGGAGCCTCAGCGCGATGGTGGCACCGACCGCATTCAACGACGCGCCGACGAGATAGGCGCCGTGCAGACCGATGTAGTCGAGGAGCAATCCACCGGCGATCGGACCGGCCATCATGGTGAAGACGTTGGAGAATTGATCGAAGGCCAAGGCCCGTTGCACTTGATCAGGCGGCACGTAGTCGCCCTGCAGCGAGCGGCGGATCGGATACTCCGAGCAATCGAGAATACCCGTGATGAACATCCCGACCATCACGTGCCAGATCTCGATGGCGTTGAAGATCACGAGACCGGCGAGCACGAACCGCGTCAGGCCCAGACTGATAAAACCGATGGCCATCAGCGTCTCGCGTCGGAACATCGTCGCCAGCGATCCGATGAGCCCGCCCAACGCGGCGTTCGGCATGAGCCGCGCCAGCATGACCATGGAGACGGCGAAGGGCGAGGCGGTGATCTGGAACACGAAGACGCTGGCGGCGAGAATCTCAAGCCAGCGCACGCCTGACACGATGCTGCCGGCGATCCACGTCCCGCGATAGCCGGGAAGAGCGAACAGCCGAAGCAGTCCGAGCCGGTCGCGCGGAGCGTGGTCCGGGGACGCCATGTCAGAGGTGAAGCTTCAGCATGATCAAGCCGATGACGATAGCCGAAGCGGCGAGGATCCGGCCACTGCCGAAGGACTCATTCAGACGCACGGCACCGATGACGGCAGCGAATAGGACTGAAGACTCGCGCAGCGCCGACACTTCCGCCATGGGTCCGGCAGCAAGCGCGTACAGGATGATCCCATAGGCGAAGGTCGAGAGGAGCCCCGATGCCGTGGCTGTCGTCCAGTATCGCCGGCTGCTTCCAAACGGCGAGCGGCGCAGCACAAGGACGGTGCCACCCGCGAAGACGACGCCCCACATGGCGAAGGCCCAGGCGATGTATCCGTACGGCGCATCCGAGGCCCGCATGCCGATGCCGTCGACCAGCGTGTAGGCGGCGATCAGAAGCCCGGTGACGAGGGCGAGCGTCACGGATCGGACCGAAGGCCGTCCGGCGCGACCGCCGCCCATCGCCAAGGCCCCGATGCCGAGCGAGGCGAGGAACAGTCCGACCCAGCTCCAAAACCCAAGGGCTTCGTCGACGAACAGCCAGGCCAGGAGCGCGATCACGGCGGGGGCGGAACCCCGCGCCACCGGATAGACGAGACTTAGGTCGCCGGCCCGATAGCCGGCGACGACCAGCGCGAAGTAGACATTGTGAAGGACGACGGACGCCGCGAGGTACGGCCAGGACGCGGGATCGGGCACCGGAACGAACGGCAACGCCGCCATCCCCATGAGGACGCCAGGAATGAGCATTCCGGCCATGGCCGCGACCTTGTCGTCGGAGATTTTGACGAGCACGTTCCACGTCGCGTGCGCCAACGCCGCCGCCAAGACGAGAAGCGTCAGCTCCCACGTCAACGTCATCGGCGGGCCGGCCTAATCCTGGAAGCCGACTAGGGAGCGCGCGAAATCCCGTGCGGTGAAGGCGTCGAGATCGTCCAGGCCTTCGCCGACGCCAAGGGCGTGGACCGGAAGGCCGAAGGTGTCGGCGAGCGCCAGAACCGCGCCGCCCTTCGCCGAGCCGTCGAGCTTGGTGACGACAAGGCCGGTGATCTGGACCATGTCGCGAAAGGTCTCGACCTGACGCAACGTGTTCTGACCGGTGGTGCCATCGAGGACGAGCACGCAATCGTGCGGTGCCGTCGCGTCGAGCTTGCGGATGACGCGGATGATCTTCTCAAGCTCCGCCATCAGGTTCGCCTTGTTGTGCAGGCGACCGGCAGTGTCGACCAACAGGACATCGCTGTCGGAAGCGCGGGCCGTTTCGATGGCCTCGAAGACGACGCCGGCCGGATCGGCGCCGGGTGCCTTCGCGACGATAGGAACGTCGAGACGCTTCGCCCAGACGACGAGTTGATCGACGGCGGCGGCGCGAAAGGTATCGGCGGCGGCGAGCATCACGCTCAAACCGGATTTACGGAAGCGATGTGCCAGCTTGGCGACGGTCGTCGTCTTGCCGGTGCCGTTGACGCCGCAAACCAGAATGATGTGCGGACGATGGGCCGCCAGCGGCGCGAGAGGCTTGGCGGTCGAGGCCAGCGCCGCTTCGATGGTCTCGGCGAGGGCGGTGCGAACCTCTTCGACCGAAGCGGTCGACGGCAGACGCCGGTCGCGAAGGCCTTTCGCCAATTTCGCCGCGGCCGGCACACCAACGTCGGCGGAGATCAGAAGCTCTTCGATATCGGCCAGCGCCTGGGCATCGAGGCCGCGTCGTCCAACCAGGTCGCGCAGCCCATCGGCGAGCCGGGACGAGGTGCGGCCGAGACCGGCCTTGAGCCGGCCAAGCCAGCCGCCGGATGCGGCGCTCATGGAACGCGGGTTCCGACCAGCTCGTGCGCCGTGGCGCCGTGGATGCGGGTCGTGACGATGGCGCCGGCCGGCGCCGCGAAATCGATCTGGACCGGCGAATAATCGGCGGCGCGGCCGCGTTGCTCGGCCTCGATCAGAACGTCGGCGTCGCGGCCAACATGACCGGCGAGATGCTTCTGAAGCTGGGCCTCACCGGCGGCGCGAAGTCGAGCCGCACGCTCGCGCCGGATCGCGGCGGGGACTTGCGGCATGCTGGCCGCCGGCGTGCCGGGGCGCGGCGAATACGGAAAGACATGGAGGAACGTGAGATCGAGTTCGGCGATGGCGCTGACGCTCTGCTCGTGCATCGCCTCGGTCTCTGTTGGAAAGCCGGCGATGAGATCGGCGCCAAAGACGATCTCGGGACGCGCCACGCGGGCCCGCTGGCACGCATCGAGAGCGGCGGCGCGGCTGTGCCGGCGCTTCATGCGCTTCAAGACAGTGTCATCGCCAGCCTGCAGGCTCCAATGAATGTGCGGCATGAGACGCGGCTCGTCGGCGAACACATCGAACAGCGCCGGCTCGACGGTGCCGGGATCGAGCGACGACAAGCGGAGCCGCTGCAACGCCGGAACATCGGCGAGGAGACGCCGCACCAAAGCCGCCAGCACCGGACGGCCGCCGCGATCAACGCCATACGACGCAATGTCGACGCCGGTGAGCACGATCTCGGCATAGCCGTTGGCGACGAGACGGCGCACCCGCTCGACCAGGTCGGTTTCGGTGAGGCTCAGGCTCGGGCCGCGGGCGAAGGGAATGATGCAGAACGTGCAGCGATGATCGCAGCCTTGCTGAATTTGCACGAAGGCGCGGGTCCGGCCTTCGAAGCGTTCGACCGCCGCGGCGTCGGGCTCGATCAGCGCCATGACGTCGGAGACTTGGACGCGGGCGTCGTTGCCGCGCGCGAACTGGGCCGGAGCGAAGGCGTCGGGCGCCAGCTTCTCGCGGTTGCCGAGCACCCGATCGACTTCGGGCATGGCGGCGAAAATTTCAGGATCAACTTGAGCGGCGCAGCCGGTGACGATGATCCGCGCCGTCGGCCGGTCGCGGCGCAGCTTGCGGATGGCTTGGCGGGCTTGGCGCACCGCCTCGGCGGTCACGGTGCAAGTGTTGACGATGACCGCGTCGTCGAGACCGGCGGCGCGGGCCCGCTGACGCATCACTTCGGATTCGACGGCGTTCAGCCGACAGCCGAACGTGATGACGTCGGTCTCGGCCATGCTCTTATTGTCGGGCGAGCCGGTCGGCGTCCAAGACCCCGGTGAAGCTGGTCGCCACCGGGCCGGTCATGAGGACGCGGCCCGAGACGAGCCATTCGATTTTCAGAGTACCGCCGTCCAGCACCACGTCGGCGGCGCGTTCGGTCAGGCCGCGGCGGTTGGCCGCGACGAGCGCGGCGCAGGCGCCGGTGCCGCAGGCTTGCGTGATGCCGACGCCGCGTTCCCAGACGCGGACGCGGATCCGGGTCGGCGACAGGACTTGGACGGCCTCGACGTTGGTGCGTTCCGGAAACAGCGGATGATGCTCGAGCCCGGGTCCGACTTCGGCGAGCGGCACCGCGGCGACGTCGGGCACGAAAAAGATGGCGTGAGGATTGCCCATCGACACCGCGACCGGATCGTTGAGAACGCCGTGGCTGATCCCGACATGCAGCGTGTCGCGGGCCTCGGCCAAGGGAATCTCGCGCCAGTCGAGGCGGGCCGGGCCCATGTCGACGGTGACGGAGTCGGGGCCGGCGCGGCGCGCTTCCAGGATTTCGGTAGCGGTGGCGAGGGTTGTGCGATCGGTCCGGCGCTCGCGCAGCAAGACGTCGGCGACGCAGCGCGCCCCGTTGCCGCAAGCCCCGACCTCGCCGCCGTCGGCGTTGTAGATGCGCATGAAAGCGTCGGCTTTGCCGTTGGCCGGGGGCTCGATGACGATCAACTGGTCGCAGCCGACCCCGGTCCGGCGGTCGGCAATGCCCCGGATCAGGCCCGGATTCATGGCCAGCGGCCGGGCGCGGGCGTCCAGCACGACGAAATCGTTGCCGAGCCCATGCATCTTGGTGAAGGGAACCCAGTTCATGTCCTTGAAATAGGCCCGGGCCCCAGCCAAGTCCATATGCAAGTGACGTCACGCGCCGCCCAGCCGGGCGCGAAAACCCAAGCCAACCGGACATTCCGAGGCTTTGGACGAGGCGCGGTCGCCTTGACGGTCCGGGGCGTGGTTCTTATAGTCCAGCCCCTCACTCATTGCGCCCGCCCGATGACCAGCCTTGCGGGGCGCCGTCAGTCCGCGAGTTTCGCGCACTGGCGCGTTTTGCTTTGGCCGACGCGACGAAGGACGATCGACGAGTTTTATGTTCGAGACCCTGACCGAACGACTGGGTGGAATTCTCGATCGCCTCAAGCGCCGCGCCGCGCTGAGCGAGGCCGACGTCGGCGAAGCCTTGCGCGAAGTTCGCGTCGCCCTGATCGAGGCCGACGTCGCGCTGCCGGTGGTCAAGGACTTCATCGAAGCGGTCCGCGTCAAAGCTATTGGCGAAGCCGTGCTGCGCAGCGTCACCCCGGCGCAGATGGTCATCAAGATCGTCCACGACCATCTCGTCGAGACGCTCGGGCCCACCGTCGACATCGAACTGAAAGCCGAACCGCCGGCGGCGATCCTGCTGGTCGGTCTCCAAGGCTCGGGTAAAACGACGACCGCCGCCAAGCTCGCCTTCCGCCTGAAGGAGCGCGATCGCAAGAAAGTCCTGCTCGCCGCGCTCGACGTCTATCGCCCGGCGGCGCAAGAACAACTCTCGACCCTCGGCGCCCAAGCCGGCGTTCCGGTCATCAACGCCGTCTTCGGCGAGCGCCCGGTGGCGATCGCCAAGCGCGCCATGGACGCGGCCCGGCGCGACGGCGTCGACGTGGTCATTCTCGATTCCGCCGGCCGGACGCATCTCGACGACGCGATGATGGACGAGATCCAGCAGATCCGCGACGCGACGCGCCCCGCCGAAACGTTGCTCGTCGCCGACTCCATGACCGGCCAGGACGCCGTCAACATCGCCAAGGCCTTCCACGAACTCGTCACCTTGACGGGCATCGTACTGACCCGCGCCGATGGCGACGGCCGCGGCGGCGCGGCGCTGTCTATGCGCGCCGTCACCGGCCGGCCGATCAAGCTGCTTGGCACCGGCGAAAAGCTCGACGCCCTCGAAGCCTTCCAAGGCGATCGCATCGCCGGCCGCATCCTGGGCCAAGGCGACATCGTCGGCTTGGTCGAGAAAGCCGCTCAGGTCGTCGAGAAGGAAGATGCCGAACGCCTCGCCCGCAAGATGGCGAAGGGCGAGTTCACTCTCGACGACATGGTCGACCAGCTGCGCCAATTGAAAAAGATGGGCAGCCTGTCGGGCCTGATCGACATGCTGCCCGGCATCGGCGGACTGAAGCAGCAGATCGCCAAGACCAAGATCGACGACAAACAAGTGGCGCGTCAGGAAGCGATCATCCTGTCGATGACGCCGGCCGAACGCCGCAGCCCGAATAAAATCCTCAACGGCTCGCGCCGCCGCAGGATCGCGACCGGGTCGGGCACCACGGTGCCCGAGGTCAACCGCCTGCTGAAGCAGTTCCAGCAGATGGAAGCGATGATGAAGCAAGCCTCGCGGCTCGGCGGCAAGGGTATGGCCCGCGTCGGGCTAGGCGGATTGTTGCGGCGCGGATAGAGGGAACGATGATCGATCATCTCTCCCTCGCGGTGAACGACATGGCGAAGAGCCGTCAGTTCTACGACGCCGTGCTCGAACCGCTCGGCTACGGCCGGGTCATGGATTTCGACCACGCCGGCAAAGTCTTTTCCGGCTACGGCCCGGCGAAGAAGCCGGCCTTTTGGATTTACGGCGGTTACGGCAAGGCCCATCCTGGACCGGGGGCGCATGTCGCGTTTCTGGCGCCGAACCGTCCGGCCGTCGACGCGTTCCACCGCCAGGCCTTGGCCCGCGGCGGTCGCGACGAGGGCAAGCCCGGCCTTCGTCCAGATTACCACGCCAATTACTACGGCGCATTCGTCTTCGATCCTGACGGCCACAAGCTCGAGGCCGTCTGCCACGCGCCGGGCACGTTCACCGACCAATTAGCATCCACCCAGTTCATCAACACTGAAAGGCGATCCACCCCATGGCACTTAAAATTCGCATGTCGCGTTCCGGCACCAACAAGCGTCCGTTCTACAAGATCGTCGTCGCCGACAGCCGCAGCCCGCGCGACGGCCGTTTCATCGAGAGGATCGGACACTTCAATCCGATGGTGCCGCGTGACAGCGCCGAGCGTTTTGCGCTCGACCAGGAGCGGGCGAAGTATTGGGTCAGCGTCGGCGCGCAGCCGTCGGACCGCGTCGCCAAGTTCCTGCACCAGCTCGGCCTCGGGCCGGCTCGGGTCATCCACGAGCAGACCAAGAAGCATCTGCCCAGGGTCAAGACCCAAGAGCGCATGAAGGCCGCCGAAGGCGCCGCCGTCGCGAGCGCTGCCGCCGCTGCGGCAGCCGCCGCCGCTCCCGCTCCGGCTCCCCCCGCGGCTCCGGCCGAAGACGCAGCTCCGGCGGCCGAGTAGTCGCCAGAGCCGGATAGGACAGACGCGCGATGGGACAGATGACGCCCCCACGAGACGTGACGCCGCCCGGCGATCCGGATGCGCGACGCTTGCTCGTTGGCGTCGTGACGTCGGCGCGCGGCCTGAAGGGTGAGGTCTGGGTGCGGAGCTATACCGCCGACCCCCTGGCCATCGCCTCCTACGGACCGTTGCAGGACGAGACCGGATCGCGCTCGTTCGTGCTGCATGTCCGACCCGGCAATGACGGCCACGTCGCCGCCCGCATCGACGGCGTCGACAGCCGCACCGCCGCTGAGGCCATGGCCGGCATCAAGCTCTACGTGGATCGCGCGGTGCTGCCGAAGCCGGGAGACGAGGAGTACTACCACGCCGATTTGATCGGACTGCGCGCCGAAACCCTGTCGGGCGAGCCGCTCGGCACGGTGCGCGCCGTCCACAATTACGGCGCGGGCGACTCGCTCGAAATCGGCGACGAACGCTCGGTCATTCTGGTGCCGTTCACCCGCGCCGCCGTGCCCGCCGTGCATATGGACGAAGGCCGCGTCGTCATCGATCCGCCGGCCGGTCTTTTGCCCGATCCCGCCGCGGCGCCCGCCAAGAAGCGGCGCCGGTACGGGGCGCGGCCGAAGGAGAAGGCGCATGCCTGACGCGCGCCCCTGGCGAGCCAAAGTGCTGACCTTGTTCCCCGAGATGTTTCCGGGACCGCTCGGCCATTCGATCGCCGGCCGCGGCCTCGCCGACGGCGTCTGGTCGCTCGACACGATCGACATCCGTCGCTTCGCGCCCGATCGCCATGGCACCGTCGATGACGCGCCGTTCGGCGGCGGGCCCGGGATGATCATGCGTCCCGATATCGTCGATGCCGCCGTTGCCCAGGCGACCGAAGCCGGCTTCGATGCGCCCGTTCTTTATTTGACGCCGCGCGGCGCGCCGCTGACCCAGGCCCGCGTGCGCGCCCTGGCCGCCGGTCCGGGCGTCGTCGTTCTCTGCGGCCGCTTCGAAGGCGTCGACGAACGCGTCATCGAAGCCCGTCGCTTCGAGGAAGTAAGCCTCGGTGATTTCGTGCTGTCGGGTGGCGAACCCGCCGCCATCGTCCTGTTAGACGCTTGTGTCCGCTTGCTCGCCGGCGTCGTCGGCAAGGCCGAGTCGCTCACCGACGAAAGCTTCGAAAACGATTTGCTCGAATACCCCCATTACACGCGGCCCCAAGTTTGGGAGGGCCGCGCCGTGCCGGAGGTTCTCGTCTCCGGCCACCACGAACGCATCCGCGCCTGGCGTAACTCCGAGGCCGAGAAGGTGACGCGCGAGCGTCGACCCGATCTCTGGTCACGGCACGCGGCGGGACCGGACCGTACCCACGAACCGGGCGGCGCCGGTAAGCGCCGGACCGGATGAACCGACGAACCCTGAAGACTTTGAGAAAGGAAGGCCTGTCATGAACCTCCTCCAACAGCTCGAGAGCGAGCAGATCCAAAAGCTCACCGGTGGCAAAGTCGCTCCGCCGTTCCGGCCCGGTGACACCGTGCGCGTCAACGTGAAAGTCATCGAAGGCACGCGGACTCGCGTCCAGGCCTTCGAAGGCGTGTGCATCGCCAGGCGCAACCGTGGCCTAAACTCGTCGTTCACGATCCGCAAGATTTCGTATGGCGAAGGCGTCGAGCGGGTGTTCCCGCTCTATTCGTCGGCGATCGCCGGGATCGAAGTCGTCCGCAAGGGCGAAGTCCGGCGCGCGAAGCTCTATTACCTCCGCGGCCTGTCGGGCAAAGCGGCGCGCATCACCGAGCGCTACGAGATGCTGGTGGCCGGCGCGGACGGCGCCACCGCCGACACCGAAGCGACCGTAGCCGCGGCGACGCCTGTGCTCGAGACGCCCAAAACCGAGGCGGAGATCGAGGCGGCCACCGCGAAGAGGGTCGCGAAGAAAGAGAAGAAAGCCGCGAAGAAAGCGAAAGACGCGAAGAAGAAGTAGACGGCGCGCGGACGCGCGTTAGGAGTGGATGCGATGGCGAAACCGAGAACGCTCTTCGACAAGATCTGGCAAAGCCACCTGGTCGACGTCCAGGACGATGGCACCTGCCTGCTCTACATCGATCGTCACCTTGTGCATGAGGTCACGAGCCCTCAGGCGTTCGAGGGGCTTCGCACCTCGGGCCGCAAAGTTCGTCGCCCCGCGGCGACGTTGGCGGTCGCCGACCACAACGTTCCGACGACGGACCGTCGCGGCGGCATTGCCGACGAGGAATCGCGCATCCAGGTCAACACGCTCGAGCAAAACTGCGCCGAGTTCGGCGTGACGTATTTCGGCATGTCCGACATCCGTCAGGGCATCGTCCACATCATCGGGCCAGAACAGGGCATGACGCTGCCCGGCATGACGATCGTGTGCGGTGATTCCCACACCGCTACTCACGGCGCGTTCGGAGCGCTCGCCTTCGGCATCGGCACCTCGGAAGTCGAGCACGTCCTGGCGACGCAAACGCTGTTGCAGCGTCCCGCCCACAACATGCGGGTCTCGGTCGAAGGCGCGATAGGCTTCGGCGTGTCGGCGAAGGACTTGGTCCTCGCCATCATCGGCCGGATCGGCACCGCCGGCGGCACCGGGCATGTCATCGAATATGCTGGCGCCGCGGTCCGTGGCTTGTCCATGGAAGGCCGGATGACGCTCTGCAACATGTCGATCGAGGGCGGCGCGCGCGCCGGTCTCGTCGCACCCGACGACACGACCTTCGAATATCTCAAGGGCCGTCCATTGGCGCCGAAGGGCGCCAACTGGGACGCCGCCGTCAAATATTGGCGGACGCTTCCGTCCGACGAAGGCGCGGCGTATGACCGCGAAGTCACGATCAACGCCTCCGAGATCGCGCCGCAAGTCACATGGGGCACGAGCCCGCAGGACACGCTGCCGATTACCGGCCGCGTTCCCGATCCTGCGGCGATCACCGACGACGGCCAACGCCGCGCCGTCGAACGCTCGCTCAACTACATGGGCCTGAAGCCGGGCACGGCGCTGGACGGCATCAGCGTCGATCGCGTCTTCATTGGTTCCTGCACCAACGGCCGTATCGAGGACTTGCGCGTCGCCGCGCAGATCGCCAAAGGACGCAAGGTGGCCGCCGGCGTCGGCGCCATGGTCGTGCCTGGCTCTGGCCTCATTAAAGAGCAGGCCGAGAGCGAAGGCCTCGACAAGATCTTCACCGAAGCCGGCTTCGAATGGCGCGAGCCGGGGTGCTCTATGTGTCTCGCCATGAACGCCGACCGCCTCGAGCCCGAGGAGCGTTGCGCCTCGACCTCGAACCGCAACTTCGAAGGACGCCAAGGCAAAGGCGGACGGACCCATCTGGTGAGTCCGGCCATGGCGGCGGCGGCGGCCGTGACCGGCCGTCTGACCGACGTCCGCAAGCTGTCGTAAGGGGTTCGTCATGGACAAGTTTCGCAAACTCGACGGGATCGCCGCACCGCTGCCGATGATCAATGTCGACACCGACATGATCATTCCGAAGCAGTTCCTGAAGACCATCAAGCGGACCGGTCTCGGCAAGAGCCTGTTCTTCGACATGCGCTTCGAGGACTCGGGCAAAGAGAAGGCCGACTTCGTGCTGAACCGCGAACCGTACCGTCAGGCGAAGATTCTCGTCGCCAACGAGAATTTCGGCTGCGGCTCGTCGCGCGAACACGCGCCGTGGGCCTTGCTCGATTTCGGCATCCGCTCGGTCATCGCGCCGTCGTTCGCCGACATCTTCCACAACAACTGTTTCAAGAACGGCATCCTGCCGGTCAAGCTGCCCCAAGCGCAGGTTGATCAGCTTATGGCCAAGGCCGAAGCCAAGGTGAACATCGTCGTCGATCTGGAAACCCAGACGATCACCGCGGCAGGGCTTGCGCCGATCAAATTCGACGTCGATCCGTTTCTGCGGTCCTGCCTGCTCGAAGGCCTCGACGACATCGGATTGACGCTCCAAAAAGGACCGCGGATCACGACCTTCGAGGCCAAGCACCGGACCACACATCCGTGGCTCTTCGCTTAGGCTCGACGACCGTGACCCACTAACGCTACAGCCTCCACCGCCGCACGGCGCGTCCCCTTCTCCGGCGGAGAGGTCGGGTACGAAAGCTTAGTGGCAAGACCCCTCTCTTTATGTGAAAGCGAGCACGAACTTCCCATGGCGAAAACGATAAAGCTTTTGGTTCTGGCCGGCGACGGCATCGGTCCCGAAGTCATGACCGAAGTCGGCCGGGTGATCGATTGGTTCGGCCGACATCGTCAGATGAAATTCGACATCGAGCCCGGCCTGATCGGCGGCGCGGCGTTGGACGCCGAGGGCACGCCCCTGAGCGACACGACGCTGGCGCTGGCACAATCCGCCGATGCCGTCCTGCTGGGTGCGGTCGGCGGCCCGAAATGGGAGAAGCTGCCCTTCGACAAGCGTCCCGAGCGCGGCCTGTTGCGCATCCGCAAGGAGCTGGGCCTGTTCGCGAACCTGCGCCCGGCGATCATGTTCGACGCGCTGGCCGATGGCTCGCCGTTGAAGCCCGAGATCGTGAAGGGGCTCGACCTCGTCATCATCCGTGAGCTGACGGGCGGTCTCTATTTCGGCGAACCCCGCGGCATCGACAGCCCGAAACCGGGCATCCGGCGCGGCATCAACACCCAGGTCTATTCGACGCCCGAAATCGAGCGCGTTGCCCGGGTCGCCTTCGACCTCGCCCGCAAGCGGCGCAAGGCCGTCTGTTCGATCGACAAAGCCAACGTCCTGGAAACAGGCGTGCTGTGGCGCGAAGAAGTCCAGGCGCTCCACGACCGCGACTATCATGACGTCGAGCTGACGCACATGTACGTCGACAACTGCGCCATGCAGCTGGTCCGCAACCCGAAAGCCTTCGACGTGGTGCTGACCGACAACATGTTCGGCGACATCCTGTCGGACGAAGCCTCGATGCTGACCGGCTCGCTCGGCATGTTGCCATCGGCGTCGCTCGGCGCCGCTGGGCCCGACGGTCGTCGTCCGGCGCTCTATGAGCCGGTCCACGGCTCGGCCCCGGATATCGCCGGCAAAGGCATCGCCAATCCGCTGGCGGCGATCCTATCCTTCGCCATGTGCCTTCGTTATTCGTTCGGCCTGGAAAAGGAAGCCCTGGAGGTCGAGCAGGCCGTAAAGGGCGTGTTGGCCGGCGGCATGCGGACCGCGGACATCATGCAGACCGGGAAAGCCAAGGTCTCGACCGCGGTCATGGGCGAAAGCGTCATCAAGGAATTGGATCGGGCGAGGTAAGGTTGCGTTTCCCCTTGCCAGCCCGCGTTGGAGCAAGCTAAGGGAACGGCCGAACGGCGTATTTTAGAACGCGTTCAAGGAGAAGGTCATGGGCTACAAAGTGGCGGTTGTCGGCGCCACCGGCAATGTCGGGCGCGAGATGCTCTCGATGCTGGCCGAGCGCAATTTTCCTGCGGATGAAGTCGTGGCGTTGGCGTCCGAGAAATCGGTCGGCCGCGAGATTTCCTTCGGTGATAACAAGATTCTGACGGTCCAGGATCTGGCGAAGTTCGACTTCGCCGGAACGGATATCGTCTTGTCGTCGCCGGGCGCCAAAGTGTCGGCGGTCCACAGCCCGCGCGCCGCCAAAGCCGGTGCCGTCGTCATCGACAACACGTCCTTTTTCCGGATGGATCCGGACGTGCCGCTGGTCGTGCCGGAGGTCAATCCGGAGGCGATCGCGCGCTACACGAAGAAGAACATCATCGCCAATCCCAACTGCTCGACCATTCAGATGGTCGTGGCGTTGAAGCCGTTGCACGAGATCGCCCGCATCAAGCGGGTAGTCGTCGCGACCTATCAGTCGACGTCGGGAGCCGGCAAGGAAGCGATGGACGAGCTCTTCAACCAGACACGCGGCATCTACGTGAACGACGCCTGGAAGAGCCATCAGCGGAAGTTCACCAAGCAGATCGCCTTCAACGCGATCCCGCACATCGACATCTTCATGGACGACGGTTCGACCAAGGAAGAATGGAAGATGCAGGCGGAGACGCGGAAGATTCTCGATCCCGAGATTCAGGTCTCGGCGACCTGCGTCCGCATTCCGACCTTCATCGGCCACGGCGAAGCGGTGAACGTCGAGTTCGCCAAAGCGATCACCGAGACCCAGGCGCGGGCGGCGTTGAAGCGCGCCCCCGGCATCATCGTGTTCGACCACCGCGCCGACGAGGGCTACATCACCCCCGTCGAAACGGCCGGCGAAGACGCGGTCTACGTGAGCCGCTTGCGCGCCGATCCGACGGTCCCGCACGGCCTATCGATGTGGGTCGTCGCCGACAACCTGCGCAAGGGCGCGGCGCTGAACGCTATTCAGATCGCCGAAACCTTGATCACGTCTTATATGCGCAAGGCGGCCTGACGCCGTTCTGCAGTTTCACGTTCGGTTAAAGCGAAGCGCGGGCCAAGGCCCGCGGTTCGCTTTTCAGCCTCACGCCGATTAGAGACGCGACGCAGTAAAGCGGCGCTTCGGACGTTCGAGCTCGTCTTGCACGGCAAGAAGCGCCAGTTCGGGATTGTTCGCGGTGGCCTGCACGACCGCGAAGATCGCGCCGACGGCGTGTCCCAAGGCCTCATCGAAGCGATCGGTCTTCAACAGATGTCCAAGCAGCAGCGCCGCGAAGGCGTCGCCCGCGCCTTTGGCGCGCAACGGCAAATGCGGTGTCTCGACCCGCCAAGCGCCGTCGGGCCCGACCGCGACGACGCCCGTCGAGTCCGGTGAACGTGAATCTTCGACCGAGGTGATGACGACCGTCTTCGGGCCGAGGGCGGCGATGGCACGGGCCGCGGCCAAGGCTTCGTTGACGCTCGCGATAGGACGCCCGCACAACCGCTCGGC
Source organism: Rhodospirillales bacterium (assembly GCA_009691105.1). Classification (GTDB taxonomy): domain Bacteria; phylum Pseudomonadota; class Alphaproteobacteria; order Rhodospirillales; family SHVU01; genus SHVU01. Next base: position 963 of record SHVU01000045.1, on the reverse strand, counting down.
CTCGAAGACATTGGCGACGACGATGTCGGCCGCCGGAACAAGACTGGTCTTGAACGCCGCTTCCAGGCCGGGCTCGACATAGAGACCGCTGTCGCGATCGCCCATCACCGGCGAGAGCACGAAGCGCATCTTCGGATTGGCGCGGCGGATTTTGACGACGGCCTCGGCGACGACGGGCGCAACGGCGGTCTCGCCGAGATAGCCGCTCAGCACCGCCTGGCAGGTGGCGAAGACCCCGAGCTTTTCGAGACCGCCGATCAGGGCCGCGACCTCGGCGGCCGGAAGCTTGCGACCCGCGAACGAGCCGCGTCCCGGATGGTTCGAGAACAGCACCGTCGGCACCGCCCAGGTCTCGAAGCCGAGACGCTCGAGCGCAAAGACCGCAGCCCGGTCACCGACCCGGCCCAGGGCGAGATGCGATTGGATGGAGAGGATGGTCACGAGTCGCGACGCTACTGCAGGATCGGAACGCGGGAAACAGCGCCGCGAAAAAATCGGGGCGTCAGGGATGCGACCGCTGGGACAATCGCATCCGCGCCTTGCGGCGACCCTGACGCCCCTGGAGCCGGCCAGGCTCCCAACGTCCGTCCGCGCCGATCACGTTCAGCAACCTCGGACCAGAACCGAACCCTGGGCATAGAACCGTCCCAAGTCCGAAGCTACCCCCGCCGCCGAACCCAGTCAGCCGCGCGGGTCGCGACACGAAGGCGCTCCGACCGAAGGCCGGACCGTCCCTTCGCGGATTCTCGACCGGTGTGCCCGAAGCCGAAGCCTCGGACCGGCGCCGATCCCGCGAATCCTCCGCCGCCGTTCCAACGCCGCCGACAACGCCAAGCGCGGCCGAGCGAAGCGTCGTGATATCGCCGAAAGACCCGCGAGGATCGGTCGGCGCTCAGGCGACGCGTCGCGCGAACGCTTTGCAAACGTCGCCGCAATGATGAAAACTCCGCCCGGCCGGTTCAA
>SHVU01000044.1 GCA_009691105.1 Rhodospirillales bacterium | reverse complement strand
ACCTGGACCAGTGGCCGGTGACCGGCCTGCTGATCGCGCGCAAGGGCCGGGTTTGGTCCGAGCATTACCGCTTTGGACGGGATTCCAGTATGCGGTTTCAGAGTTGGTCCATGGCAAAGAGCGTCACATCGCTTCTGGTTGGGATCGCGGTTGATCGGCGCCTGATCGGCTCTCTCGACGACGTGCCTCAGGACTATGTCGAAAGTCTTCGCGGTACGCTCCACGGCAAAATACCGATGCGGCACCTCCTCAACATGTCGAGCGGCGCTAAAGTTGATCACGAGCGTGACCCGGTCAGAATAGATGTGCCGAGCTTTCTTGGCTTACCGTCGGCCAGAACCGTCGGCACCGATCTTGAGAAAGTAGTTCGAGCGTGGAGCGAGGTGAGTGAGCCTCCAGGTCAACGGTACAACTACAACGAGCTGTGCCCGCTGACCATGGGCATGGTGCTGCGCGCCGTGAGCGGTGGCAGTCTGGCGCAGTTCGCCCAGGCGCATCTGTGGCAACCGATGGGCGCCGAGGCCGACGCCAGTTGGCTAACCGATGCGCTGGGCCGCGAATACAACTGCGTCGGCTTTGCCGCCCGCCTGCGCGACTGGGCCCGGCTGGGCCAGCTGGTGGCGCAGCAGGGCGAGATGCAGGGCCGGCAGATTGTCAGCCGAGCCTGGCTGGCCGACTGCGCCAGCCACGGCCCACAGGACGCCCAAGTGCGCTACGGCACGATGCGGGCCGACATGGGCTACAAAAACTTCTTCTGGCAGCCGCGCCCTAGCGGCGCGTGGCTGATGATGAACGGCGCTCATGGGCAGCGCCTGCTGGTAGACCGCGCCAGCCAGACCGTGCTGGTTCAGACCGCCCTGAACAGCGATGGGCCGATGCATAAGGAGTTGTATGCGCTGTTTGAGGCGGCGATTGACAGCCCGGGCTAGTTAGCAGGTTCTGTCGCAGTCTGCCTTAGGCATGCCTGGAAATTTTTTTGAGCTATGCGCGACGCCTTGCACGAGTAAGCCAAGCAGTCGCTAAAGCCGGCGGGCGCGGAGGCATTTTAGCGACGCCATTAATTTTTTCGCCTCTTCAAAGCTCAAGAATTTATCGCGAGCTATCCGAGTCTTTTTTCATCAAGAAATGGCCGTTGCTGTCCTCAACCATTGGCAAACTGAGCCAATATTCATCGGACTCCCAGCGAGTGTCGCCCGAAGTCACGCGTAGCTTAAAACTGATGAGGTTTCCGGTAATTTTCGGAGAGGTCAGATTGCCGCCCCTCAAATACTCCGCATCAGTGAATCGAGCGACACCGTCGGCGATATTCATATGTGTTGGTCTAGATAGAGCGCCGCCAGTCTCACAACGAATCGCGATCGGTATGAAATAGGTTCTCCCTCGCAAAATTGTAATCTCGGAAATGCCACTCGCGTCGTCCTCTGACCGCCACCGCATAGGGTGCGTCATGCTGCCAATTCCCAAGAGAGTGAATCTTGTTGTCAGCCCTAATGTGCACTGCTCGAATTTCTAGCCGCCAACTCCGCCGACAAGCTTAACCGGAACGTGCCACCAACTTAGATACGGCTCAGTCGCGTGCTGAAGTGGGCCAAGAAACTCAAGCTTGAGTTTTGCCGCCGACCTTTGTTCAAGAGCGGCAATAAGGGCGTCACTTTGCGCCCTATCTTCGGCGGTAAGAGTCGGCTTCTGGACTCTGAATTGCCGCCACTGATTCAGCATTGCTAGGCCAAGGACGGCAAAGACCATCGCTGCGCCGACTACAAAAATCCATGGCCAGTCGCTAGGCGACAGGTAAGTCGCAAGCCCCGCCGGGACCAAGCTCACAAACCACCCTCGAATACCCAGGGCGGTGTCAGCAACTTCCATTGCTCGCCAAAGGCGAAGCCATATCGCGCGTAGGAATGCCATCCCCGAGGCATAACATGACCTCGCGAATCGCTCGCCGTTCCTTTCATAAGTAGTGGAATGATGAGGCGACCCAGAATCGGGTGTGCGGCTCGGGGTAGGGCATCCGCGAATCCGTTTCGCGAAAATCTCGTGAGAACGTTTGTCGAAACTAAGTCATTTTATTTAGTTATATCAACAACTTGAATGAAAGGCTTGCAGACCAGAACAAAATGGGTACATTCAGCCGCGTTGCGCCACACGCAAACCCTGTTAAGAAGGAAGCAGACATGCCTGAATCGGCTTTGCGCCTCGTCGACAAGAGCGCCGTGGATAACAGACAAAAAGCACTCGATGCCGCCCTCGGCCAGATCGAGCGTTCCTTCGGCAAGGGCTCGATCATGCGCCTTGGCCAGAAAGAGAGCGCGGTCGAGAGCGACACCGTCTCGACGGGTTCGCTGGGCCTCGATATCGGGCTCGGGATCGGCGGGTTGCCCCGCGGTCGGATCGTCGAAATCTACGGGCCGGAAAGCTCGGGCAAGACCACGCTCGCCCTCCATGTAGTGGCCGAGGCCCAGAAGAAGGGCGGCATTTGCTCGTTCATCGACGCCGAACACGCCCTCGACCCGGGCTATGCCAAGAAGCTTGGCGTCAATCTGGACGATCTTTTGATCTCCCAGCCCGACGCCGGCGAACAGGCCCTTGAAATTGCCGACACGTTGGTGCGCTCCGGCGCGATCGATGTCCTGGTCATCGACTCGGTGGCGGCCTTGGTGCCGCGCGCCGAACTCGAAGGCGAGATGGGCGATTCCCACATGGGGCTTCAGGCCCGGCTCATGAGCCAGGCGCTCCGCAAGCTGACGTCGTCGGTGGCGCGGTCCAACACGCTGATCATCTTCATCAACCAGATGCGGATGAAGATCGGCGTCATGTTCGGCAACCCCGAAACCACGACTGGCGGCAACGCCTTGAAGTTCTACGCCTCGGTCCGTCTGGACATCCGCCGCATCGGTGCGATCAAGGACAAGGAAGAGGTCGTCGGCAGCCAGACCCGCGTCAAGGTCGTGAAGAACAAGATGGCGCCGCCCTTCAAGATGGTTGAATTCGACATCATGTACGGCGAAGGCATCTCGAAGACCGGCGAGCTTTTGGATTTGGGCGTGAAGGCCGGGGTCGTCGAGAAGTCGGGCGCTTGGTTCTCCTACGACTCCGAGCGGATCGGCCAGGGTCGCGAGACCGCCAAGCAGTATTTGAAGCAGCATCCTGACATCGCCGCAGCGATCGAGGAAAAGATCCGGGCCAATGCCGGACTCGTCGCCGGGGCCTTGATGGTCGGCACCGAAACTGAAGAGGAAGGGTCAGGAACGGCCGAACCGGCGGGCTAAGCCGGAACGCGGCCGCTCCTGGCGGTCGCAACCGTTCGCGATCCAAGACGGGCGCCCCTTCGGCGCCCGTTTCGCTTTAGCCGGGCCGCCTCTATATTGATGGCATGCCGACCGCCGCAGACATCCGTAAGACGTTCCTCGACTACTTCGCCACCCACGGACACCGGGTGGTCGAGTCGAGCCAGCTCGTGCCGCGCAACGACCCCACCTTGATGTTCACGAACTCGGGCATGGTCCAGTTCAAGAACGTCTTCACGGGGGCGGAAAAGCGCGATTATAGCCGCGCCACCACCGCCCAGAAGTGCGTCCGCGCTGGCGGCAAGCACAACGATCTCGAGAACGTCGGGCTGACCACTCGCCATCACACGTTCTTCGAGATGCTCGGCAACTTTTCCTTCGGCGATTACTTCAAGGACGTCGCTATCGAGCGCGCCTGGACTCTGATTACCAAGGAATACGGCCTCTCCATCCCGCGCCTCATGGTCACGGTCTATTCCGAGGACGACGAGGCGTTCGGGCTCTGGAAAAAGATCGCCGGTCTTCCCGACGATCGCATCATCCGGATTTCGACGTTCGACAACTTCTGGGCGATGGGCGACACCGGTCCCTGCGGGCCGTGTTCGGAAATCTTCTTTGATCACGGCGATCATATTCCGGGCGGCCCTCCCGGCAGCCCCGACGCCGACGGCGATCGCTTCATCGAGATCTGGAATCTTGTGTTCATGCAATACGAGCAGGTCACGAAGGAAAAGCGCGTCGCCTTGCCGAAACCATCGATCGATACCGGCATGGGGCTCGAGCGGATCACGGCGGCGCTGCAAGGCACCCACGACAATTTCCGCATTGATCTCTTGCGATCGATCATCGAAGCCTCGGCGCACGCCACCAGCACCGATCCCGACGGCCCGTATTCGATCTCACATCGGGTAATCGCCGATCACATCCGCGCCTCGTCGTTCCTGATCGCCGATGGCGTGCTGCCATCCAACGAAGGCCGCGGCTACGTGCTCCGCCGGATCATGCGCCGCGCCATGCGCCACGCGCATCTGATCGGCGCGAAGGATTTGCTCTTGTATCGCTTGGTCCCGACGCTGGTCGAGAACATGGGCCAGGCCTATCCCGAACTGATCCGCGCCCAGCCGTTGATCACCGAGACGTTGAAGCTCGAAGAAGGGCGTTTCCGCGATATGCTCGGTCGCGGTCTTCGCCTTCTCGACGACGCCACTCAAGGCATGAGCAAGGGCGGTCAGCTGCCCGGCGATGTCGCCTTCAAGCTCTACGACACGTATGGATTTCCGCTCGATCTCACCCAAGACGCCCTCAAACCGAAAGGGATCGGGGTCGATGCTGCCGGTTTCGAGACTGCCATGGCCGCGGCGCGGGCCGAGGCCCGCAAGGCCTGGGCCGGGTCCGGCGAAACCGCCACCGAAGCGGTGTGGTTCGAGGTCCGCGACAAGGTCGGAGCCAGCGAGTTCCTGGGCTATCAGACCGAGATCGCCAACGGCCGTATCGTCGCGCTTCTGGTCGACGGCAAGCCGGCGACCGAAGTGAAAGCCGGCGCCGAAGCGGCGCTGATCGTCAATCAGTCGCCGTTCTATGCCGAGTCCGGCGGTCAGCAGGGCGACACTGGCATCATTGTCGGCGCCGATGGCGCGCGCGCCGTCGTCACCGATGCCCAGAAGAAAGCCGACGACCTGATCGTCCACCACGTGAAAGTCGAGACGGGCACGTTCCGCGTCGGCAGCGACGTCGAGCTTCGCGTCGATGGCGAACGCCGGTCCCAGCTCCGCGCCAATCATTCGGCGACACATCTTCTCCACGCGGCGTTGCGGCGGCGTCTTGGCCAGCACGTGACGCAGAAAGGCTCGCTCGTCGCGCCCGATCGGCTGCGCTTCGATTTCAGTCATCCGGCGCCGCTCAACGACGCCGACCTTGCCGCCGTCGAGGCCGAGGTTAATGCCGAAATCCGCGCCAACAGCGACGTCTCGACGCGGCTGATGGAACCGAAGGCGGCGATGGAAGCCGGCGCCATGGCGCTGTTCGGTGAAAAATACGGTGACGAAGTCCGCGTCGTGGCCATGGGCCGCGGTGCCGACACCGTCTATTCGACCGAGCTCTGCGGCGGCACGCACGTGCGCCGGACCGGCGATATCGGCGTCATTCGGATTGTCGGCGAGAGCGCCGTCGGCGCTGGGGTGCGCCGCCTCGAGGCTCTGACCGGCGAGCCCGCCATCGACTATCTCGCCGGTCACGACCGGATGCTGGCCGAGACGGCCTCACTTCTGAACGCGCAGCCGACTGACGTTCCGGCCCGCGTCGCGCAGTTGATCGAGGATCGGCGAAAGCTGGAGCGCGAGCTTCGCGACGCCCGTCAGCGCCTAGCCGTCGGCGGCAATGGTAGCGGCGAAGCCGCCGGCCCGAAGACCGTCGCCGGTGTTCCCTTTGCGGCGCGTCTCGTCAACGACGTACCGGCCAAGGAATTGAAGAGCCTCGCCGATGCCTTGAAGGCCCAGGTGAAATCCGGTGTCGTGGCTTTGGCCAGCGTCGCCGAAGGCCGGGCTTCGCTCGTCGTCGGTGTGACGGCTGATCTTGCTGGCCGGGTCAATGCGGTCGAGTTGGTCAAAGTCGGATCCGAGGTCGTCGGTGGAAAAGGCGGCGGCGGCCGTCCCGACATGGCGCAAGCCGGGGGGCCAGACGGAGCCCAGGCGGCGCGCGCCTTGCAAGCCATCGAAGAGGCGCTGGCCCGTTCGCTGCAAACCGAAAAGGCCGGGGCGTGAAAGACGTCCTCAAGATGATCGGCGGCGATTGGCGGGGCCCCAAGGCGCTGCTGCTGTTGATGTCGATCACCATGCCGCTCGCGTTTTCGGTTTGGCAGGCACTGCTCAACAACTTCATTGTCGAGCGGGCGCATTTCACGGGGCTCGAGGTCGGTATTCTGCAAAGCTTGCGCGAGGTTCCGGGCTTCCTGGCCTTCGCCGTGGTCTTCGTCCTGATCATCATGCGCGAGCAGACGTTGGCCTTGGTGTCGCTGGTGCTGCTCGGCTTCGGGACAGCGATCACCGGGTTGTTTCCGACCGAGGCGGGCCTCTACATCACGACCGTGATCGGCTCTCTCGGTTTCCACTATTTCGAGACGGTCCGGCAGTCGCTGGCCTTGCAATGGGCCGCCAAAGACGAAGCCGCCGAATTTTTCGGAACCCTGATCTCGGTCAGCGCCTTCGCGTCGCTGGCGTCGTTCGGGCTCGCCTACATCTGCCTGCAATGGTTCGCCGTTGACATGGTGACGCTCTACATGTTTGCCGGCGGCGCGACGATCGCGGTCGCGATCTATGGCTGGATCGCCTACCCGCGCTTTCCCGAGAAGGTCGAGCAACGCAAGCACATCGTGCTGCGGTCGCGGTATTGGCTCTATTACGCGCTCGAATTCATGCACGGAGCCCGGCGGCAGATTTTTGTCGTCTTTGCCGGACTGCTCATGGTCCAGAAGTACGGCTATTCGGTCTCGTCCGTGACCTTGCTGTTCCTGGTCAACGGCCTCGCCAACATGCTGTTGGCGCCACGGCTGGGCCGCATGATCGGGCGGATCGGCGAGCGCCGCTCGCTCTGTCTGGAGCAGGTCGGCTTGATCCTGGTCTTCATCGCCTATGCCCTGGTCGACTCGGCCTGGATCGCGTCGGGCCTCTACGTCCTCGACAACATCTTCTTCTGCATGGCGATCGCCATGCGGACATATTTCCAGAAGATCGCTGATCCCGCCGATATCGCCTCGACTTCGGGGGTCAGCTTCACGATCAGCCATATCGTCGCGATCATCATTCCGGCGGCCTTCGGGGCCTTGTGGCTCGCCTCGCCGGCGGCGGTGTTCCTGGGCGGCGCGGCCATGGCCGGCGTGGCTCTGGGCCTCAGTTTGATGGTGCCTTTCGACCCGACGCCGGACCGGGTGGCGCTCGTTGGTCGGTGGCGGGGTTTGGCGCGCACCGCGGCTCCGGCCGAATAACGCGAATATATTCGGAGGTTGGCGGAATGTTCCGGCCGGTCTTCTGTTCACGACGTACGGGCGTAGGTGACACGGGGAGGGGCTTCGGGCTCAACACCGATGGATAAGCGAATGGCGGTCGTCGCCGAATTGCCGCGCCTGCGGCGCTATGCACGGGCTTTGCTTCGGGATCCGGTCGGTGCCGATGAACCTTGTCCAAGACTGCGTGGAACGGGCCTTGTCCCGGCTGACCCTGTTTCGGGCCGGCACGAATATGCGGAGTTGGTTGTTTACGATCATGCACAACGTCTACGTCAATTCTGTCCGCCGCCGCAGCCACGCGCCTGATCGCGACGTGCTGACCCACGGCATTGCGGATTCCCATCCGACGCAGCCCGAGCAGCACGCGGCCCTGGTGGCGCGCGACATCACCCGTTCGCTCGGCCATTTGTCGGAGGAGCACCGCTAGATCGTGCTGTTGGTCGATCTGGAAGACATGAGCTACGAGCAGGCCGCCCAGGTCGTGGGCGTTCCCATCGGCACCGTCATGTCGCGTCTGGCCCGCGGTCGCGAGCATTTGCGCGAGCTCATGGACGGCGGTCCGACCCCGGCCTTGCGGAGAGTCAAATGAGCGCCGGGAACCAGATCACCGAATCCGATCTGCACGCCTTCGTCGACAGCGAGCTCGACGACGCCCGGCGGATTCGCGTCGAGTCGTGGCTGGCCGAGAACCCCACCGACCGCTTCAAGGTCGACGTCTGGCGTCAGCAGAAGCGCGACATTCATAGCCGCTTCGATTCCGTTCTCGACGAACTGATCCCGGTCGGGATCGAGGCCGCGTTGGCGGGTGGCCGTCGCATGCCCTTCGAATCGCGGTTCATCCGCGCCGTCGCGGCGGTGTTGGTGTTTGCCGCAGGCGCCGTTCTCGGCTGGGGCGGGCGCGATTTCTATGCCGGCCGCGAACAGCCGATGCAGCAGCTCGTCAGCCAGGCCGTCGGCGCCCACGTCATGTACGTCGCCGAAGTGCGCCACCCGGTCGAGGTCCCGGCCAACGAAGAAACCCATCTGCTGACGTGGCTGTCGCGGCGCCTGGGCTACACCCTCCGCGCTCCGCGGCTTGCCGAACACGGCTTCGAACTGGTCGGCGGGCGGCTCTTGCCCGACAGCGGTGGCCCGGCCGCACAATTCATGTACGAGGATAAGGGCGGGCGCCGGGTGACGCTCTATGTGCGCACCGGCTTGCACGGCCCCGACACAGCCTTCCGCTTCGCCACGGAACGGGACGTTGCCGCCTTCTATTGGGTCGATGGGCCGCTCGGCTACGCTCTGATCGGCCGCGTGCCCCGCGAGCAGCTTCTGACTTTGTCGCGCCTCGTCTACGAAGACTACGAAAACGCCGAACCGAAGAAATAGCTTCGGCTCCGGCCGCGTGTGCGGCCGGAGAGGCGCGAAACTCCGGTCTAAATACGGTCTTAGTGAAGCTTGTCTGGCTTCGGCGGTTGGCCGACCAGAAGCTTAATGGCCAGCGCTCGCAAGCGAGCCCGATCCCCCGGACTGAGATTGTCGAGGATCGAGGACTTCTCCTCTCGGATCCGCATTGCCTGATTGATCAGGCTGGCCCGATCGATCGCCGCTGGCGGGCTCGGCGGTGCGACGACGGCGATCGCTTTGCCGGGTTTCGCCTCGACGCTCGCGGCCGGCGTCGTCACGGCAATGGCCTTGGCGGGCTTGGCCTCGACGAGTGGCATCGGCACGGGCGCGAGCTCGATGGACTTGTCGGGTTTCTTGGCGAGCGGCGCGAGCAACGGGATGTGTTCCCGCGGTTTGGCGACGACCACGGCGTCTTCCAGACTTTCGATGGTGTCGAGGACAGGCTCCGAGGTTTTCGGAGCGGGCGCAGACGACGCGGCCGCTTCGGGCCGGGATGTCCGCAAGGACGCTAACGAGCGCTTGAGACGCGTGAACATGGTGTTTCGGACCTTCTGCTCCGTGCCCAGGCCCGTCACGCTGACGTCCCAGGCGATCCTCCTATCATAAACGGTCCTTGCATGTCGGTGGCCAAAGTTTTTTGATCGTCTATGTCCTTGATCTTGCTTCGTTCCTTTCTGGACGCGGCGATCGCCCGCGCCAATCCGGCGGTTTGCGTCGCACCGTTTCTACCGCCGCCGCCCCGCGGCCGGGCCGTCGTCGTCGGCGCCGGCAAGGCGGCCGCGGCGATGGCGAGGGCCGTCGAAGACCATTGGTCGGTCCCGGTGTCTGGGCTTGTCGTCACGCGGTACGGCCATGGCGTCGCCTGTCGTCATATCGAGGTCGTTGAGGCGGCGCATCCGGTTCCCGACGCTGCCGGCGCTGATGCGGCGACACGCATCCTCGGACTCGTTCAAGGACTCGATCCCGACGACATGGTGCTGTGTCTGCTGTCTGGCGGCGGCTCGGCGTTGCTGGCGTGTTCCGCCGCCGGGATCGCGCTCGCCGCCAAGCGCCTCGTCACCCAAGCCCTTCTGAAATCCGGCGCGACCATCGCCGAAATCAATTGCGTCAGGAAACATCTGTCGGCGATCAAAGGCGGACGGCTGGCCGTCGCCGCGCACCCGGCGTCCGTCGTGACGCTCGCGATCTCGGACGTGCCAGGCGACAACCCGGCGGTGATTGCCTCGGGCCCGACCGTGCCCGATCCGACGACGTTCGCCGATGCCCGCGCCGTGCTGGCCAAGTATCGCATTCAACCGCCAGCTTCGGTCGCCGCGCGCTTGGCGAACGCGTCCGACGAAACTCCGAAGCCGAATGATCCACGTCTGGCGCGCTCCACGTACACGCTGATCGCAACGCCCCAAAAAGCCCTCGAGGCAGCGGCCGCGGTCGCACGTGCTGCCGGCTTCGAGCCGATCATTCTGGGCGATGCCATCGAAGGCGAGGCCCGCGCTCTCGGCGCCGCGCACGCCCGTCTGGCCCGCGAGACCGCGCCCGGCCGGGTCCTGCTCTCGGGCGGGGAAACCACTGTCACTGTCGACGGGCGAGGGCGGGGCGGCCGCAACGCCGAATACTTGCTCGCCCTGGCCGACGCGCTGAATGGTGCCCCGGGCATTTCGGCCATCGCCGCCGACACCGACGGCATCGACGGTACCGAGGACAACGCTGGAGCCGTCGTCCTGCCCGATACTTTGGCCCGGGCCCGGCTCAAAGGGCTGGACGCCGCCGCGGCGTTGGCCGCCAACGACTCCTATGGCTTCTTCGCCGGTCTGGGCGATTTGGTTGTCACCGGCCCGACACGCACCAACGTCAATGATTTTCGTGCCATTGTGGTGGCTGGTGCGCCGCCGGGCTAACATCGCCACGCCAATGGAGTAGACACGCCATGCACCGCACGCGAAGTGCCAAGATCGTCGCCACCTTGGGGCCGTCGAGTTCCACCAAGGAGCGCCTCGCCGAAATGTTCACGGCCGGCGCCGACGTGTTCCGGCTGAATTTCAGTCATGGCAGTCACGCCGACCATCGCGAGCGGTTTCAAATCATCCGCGACCTCGAGAAAGAGCGCGGCCGGCCCATCGGCATCATGGCCGATCTCCAGGGCCCGAAGCTCCGGGTCGGACGCTTCGCCAATGGCAAGGCGACCCTCGTCCCCGGCGCCCCGTTCCGCCTCGATCTCGACAAGACCATCGGCGATTCCCGCCGCGCTTCGCTGCCGCATCCCGAGATCTTCGCCGCCTTGTCGCCGGGCATGGACCTCTTGCTCGACGACGGCAAGTTTCGCCTGCGGGTCATGGCCTGCCACTCGTTGTCGGTCGACACCGAGGTCGTGATCGGCGGCGATTTGTCGGATTACAAAGGCGTCAACGTCCCGACTGCCGTTCTCGATCTGTCGCCGCTGACCGACAAGGACCGGCGCGATCTTAGCTACGCGCTCGATCTCGGCACCGACTGGGTGGCGCTGTCGTTCGTGCAGCGGCCAGAAGACGTGGCCGAAGTCCGCAAGCTCATCGGGGGCCGGGCCGGGGTTTTGGTCAAACTCGAAAAGCCCTCGGCCATCGAACGCCTCGACGCCATCGTCGAATTGGCCGATGCCGTCATGGTGGCCCGCGGCGATCTCGGCGTTGAACTGGCGCCCGAAGACGTGCCCGGAATCCAAAAGCGCATCATTCGGCTCTGCCGCGAGACCGGCAAACCCGTCGTCGTCGCCACCCAGATGCTGGAATCGATGATCCGGTCGCCGACCCCGACCCGGGCCGAGGCTTCCGACGTCGCCACCGCGGTCTACGACGGCGCCGACGCCGTGATGCTGTCGGCCGAAACCGCGGCCGGAAGCTATCCGGTCGAAGCCGTAGCGATGATGGATCGCATCATCAGCCGGGTGGAGCGCGACCCGCTCTATCGCCGCATTCTCGAGGCCGAGCCGTTGCGTCTGGAAGCGACCGCCGCCGATGCCATCACCATGGCGGCGCGGCAATGCGCCAAGACGGTCTTGGCGACGACCATCGTCACCTTCACCTCGACCGGTTCGACGACGTTCCGGGCGGCACGCGAGCGGCCCGAAGTGCCAATCCTGAGTTTGACCCCGAGCGTCTCGACGGCGCGCCGTCTGGCCATGGTCTGGGGCGTTCACCCGGTCGAGACCGAGGACCTGAACAGCTTTGGCGACATGGTCAGCAAGGGCGTCGAGATTGCTAAGCGCGAAGGCTTCGCCGAACCCGGCGATCGCCTGGTCATCACCGCGGGCGTGCCCTTCGGAACGCCGGGCGCCACCAACATCCTGCGTATCGCCTGGGCGGATTGATTCTTTTTGGCAGCCCTAGCGCCTCGACCTCACCATTCGAGACGGCCCTGCGGGCCTCCTCATGGGGAGGTCTCTGGTTGGCCTCATCCTGAGGGCGAGCGTCTCGATGGATGAGGCCCTTCATTTGAATATCACGCTCAGGACTTACCGACCGACATGATCGGCGAACTCCTCACCATCATGATTCCGGTCGTCGTCTGCGTGTCGATCGGCTTCGGCTGGGCCAAGCTCGGCTACGCCTTCGACAGCGACATGATGGCCCGGATGGTGACGAGCGTCGGTCTTCCCGCCCTGGTCCTGTCGGCGCTGACTGGGACGACACTGTCGCCGCCGGACTTTGCGACCACGGGCCTCGCCGCGGTCGGCGTGCTGATCGTGATGCTGGCATTGAGTTGGGTGGTCCTCAAAGTCGCCGGGCTCGATCGGCGGGCCTTCTTGCCGGCGGTGTCGTTCTCCAACTTTGGAAACATGGGCTTGCCGTTGTCGGTCTTGGCCTTCGGCGACATTGGCATCGCCTTCGGCGTGACGTTCTTCGCGATCCATAACGTCGCGATGTTCGCGTTGGGCGGGGCTATCGCCTCGGGCCGCAGCGCTCTGCGTGGCCTTGTCGAATTGCCAGTGCTCTGCGCCAGTCTCGTCGCTGTCGCCTTCATCGTTACCGGGACGACGCCGCCGGCCTGGCTGACGAACAGCGTCAAGCTGATCTCCGGCTTGGTCGTGCCGTTGATGTTGATCGGGCTTGGCGTAGCCCTGGCTCGGCTTCGCTTCGGAAGTTTTGGACGGAGCCTTTTTCTCTCGAGCTATCGTCTTGGCGCCGGGTTCGCGGTCGGCGTCGCCGTCGCCTGGGCTGTCGGCCTTCAGGGCCCAGCCCGCGGCATCCTGATTTTGCAATCGTCGATGCCGGTCGCGGTGTTCAATTACATTCTGGCCGAGCGTTACCGCACCGCGCCGGGCGAGGTCGCGGGACTGGTGCTGCTCTCGACATTGTTGTCGTTCGCGACCTTGCCGCTACTGCTCTGGTACGTGCTGTGAGCGGGCCGCGAAGCCTTGGTGAATTGGCGTGCCCGAGCCCGTATAGTGACGCCGTTCCGGCCGTAGTGAGTGTTCGTCAGCCATGACCGTTCTCGTTACCGGCGCCGCCGGCTTCATCGGCTCTCATGTCGCGCACGCGCTGCTCGCTCGCGGCGATACGGTCGTCGCGTTCGACAATCTCGACCCCTATTACGATGTCGTCCTCAAAGAAGCGCGACTCGCCCGGCTGACCGCCAAGCCCGGTTTCACCTTCGAGCGCGTCAACATTGCCGATCGGACCGCCGTCGACGAGGCCATCCGGCGTCACCCCAAGATCACTCGGATCGTGCACCTCGCTGCTCAAGCCGGCGTCCGCTATTCGCTGACCCACCCGCATGTCTATGCCGAGACCAATGTCGTCGGCCATTTGGCCGTGGTCGAAGCGTCGCGTCGCTTGGCGCGCCTCGATCACTTCGTGTTTGCGTCGTCGTCGTCGGTCTACGGCGCCAATACCAAACTGCCGTTTTCGATCGACGATCCGGTCGACAAGCCGATCTCGATCTATGCGGCGTCTAAACGCGCTGGCGAGATGATCGGCCACACCTACAGTCACCTGTATGGCATTCCACAGACCGGGCTCCGGTTCTTCACGGTCTACGGACCATGGGGTCGGCCCGACATGGCGGCGTTCATCTTCACGCGAAAGATCTTGGCCGGCGAGCCGATACCGCTCTTCAACAATGGTGATATGCGCCGTGATTTCACCTACGTCGACGACACGGTGCGCGGCGTCCTGGGCTGCCTGGATCATCCGCCGAGCGGGCCGGGCACGCCGTTCCGGCTCTACAACATCGGCAACCATCGCTCTGAGCCGCTGCGTCGCCTGGTCGAGATCATCGAGGCTTCCGTCGGGCGCAAGGCGACGATCGAGCTGTTGCCGATGCAGACCGGCGACGTCCGGGAGACCTTCGCCGACATCGAGGCGACTCGGCGCGATTTCGGTTTCGAACCAACGACTCCGATCGATGTCGGCATCCCGCGTTTCGTCGAGTGGTATCGTTGCCACTACAACGTTTAGGCGCCTTCGTGGCCGATAGCGCGCCGTCCGATCGCCGCCGCCTGATCATCGATCTGGTGCTGCTGTTCATCCTGGCGTCGGCGTGGTCCTCGGCGTTTCTGTTCAACAAGTACGGTCTTCGGACGCTGCCGCCGATGACGCTGGCGGGATCCCGCATTTTGATCGCGGCGGGGTTGCTGTTTCTTCTCGCCCGCTGGCGCGGTGAACGGCTGCCCGCGACGTGGGCGGATTGGCGGGCCATCGCTATCGTCGGAACCTTGACGATCACGTTCCCGGTGGCGCTCTTCACCTGGGGCCAGCAAACCGTCGACACCGGCAGGGCGGCGATCATGGTCTCGACGTTGTCGTTGTGGACGCTCGGCTTTGCCTACGCGTCCGGCGTCGAAGACCGCCTGACCCTGGCCAGGATCTTGGGCATCGTGCTTGGGTTCTCCGGGGTCGTCTTGCTGGTCGGCCCCACGGCCCTCGACGGCGTTGGCGACCATCTCCTCGGCCAAATCGCCGTGCTCTTGGCGCCGGCCTGTTACGGCGCCGGGTTGGTCATGGCGCGGCGGCTTCCGCCGGGGACACCGGTCGTCCGCTCGGCCGCGGTCATGTTCGTTGCCAGCGCCTGTCTCGTGCCGGTCGGTCTCATCGTTGACGCGCCGTGGCGGCTCGATCCCTCGGGCGTCTCGATCTTCGCCGCGATCTATCTCGGGATCATCCCCACGGCCTGCGCCATGATCTTGAGCTTTCATCTGATCGCGACGCGGGGCGCGACGTTCACGTCGCTCGCCAATTACGTGACGCCTGGTCTTGCGGTCATTCTGGGCGCGATCTTTCTCAACGAGCGCATCACCCTCGAACTCGCAGCGGCGATGGCCGTCATTCTTGCGGGCGTCGCGATCGCCAGCCTAAAACGGGGTCCAAAAAAGCCCTGACGCTAGGCGTACAGCGCGTCGAGCGCTTTGCCGTAGGTCTCGCGAACCTTGTGCCGC
>SHVU01000043.1 GCA_009691105.1 Rhodospirillales bacterium | reverse complement strand
AGTTCTTGGAAAAGTAATACCAAGACCCGCCACGCATGACGCGCCGTTGGCAGTTGCCGGTCAGCCGCGCCGCGCCGTCGACCGGCGCCACGGCGTAGTTCGGATTCCAACAGTCTTCCAGCCAATCCCAGACGTTGCCGTGGAAATCGTGCAGGCCCCACGGGTTGGCCGGGAGCGAGCCGACGGGGCCGGAGCCGAGCTTGCTCCACTCGCTTTCGCAATCGCGACAGTTGGCGAGATTTTTTCCGGCTTCGTCGCCCCACGGATAATCGGTCGTGGTGCCGGCGCGGGCGGCGTATTCCCACTCGCCCTCGCTCGGCAGGCGATAGGGGACGCCGGTGCGCGACGACAGCCACGCCGTGAACGTTTTGGCCTGGTCGTGGGTGACGTTGATCACCGGGCGCCGGCCGCGGCCCCATTTGTGATCGTCGGGATTGTGGCCGCCGCAGCCACCGGCTTTCAGGCAGGCTTCCCACTCGTCGAAGGTGACTTCGTATTTGCCGATGGCGAAGGGCTTGGCGAAGGTCACGGGATGCGCCGGCATCTCCTCCTTATAGGCGGAGGAGCCCATGGTGTAGGTGCCGGCCGGCAGCCACACCATCTCAGGGCACTCCGCGCAATCGCGAAACGCCGTGAGCGGCTTCGGCACATCGGTGGCGAAGGCGAGGAGGGCGGAGAGGAAGAGAAAAAATCCAAAAAAGAATAAGTGCTTCATTGCTCTCAATTGCGTCGCGCCTGCCGGCCTAGTCGTCTTGCGGGGCTGACTCTAGCAGCAGAATTTCTTCGACCATCTAATTCGTCAAGGATGGCCTCTGAACCATAGGCCCCACGTTCAAGAAGCTTCTCAAAAATCGTAAGCCCACGCGTTCTGTACTTGCCGACTTGCCTTTGCAGGGCTAGCGCTACTCGAATCAATTCTTGCGCATCCAAAAATAAATGAGATCTTGAATCCGCCATAGCGTCAGCGAGTTGGTCAACAATATCCTCGGCAATTTTGAGCACTTCCTTGGGCGCCAGGGTAGCGATCTCAGCGAGGGCCTGAATCGCAAAGGTAACGTTGTTAGCTTTGCGGAAGACATTGTGCTTTCCGAGCGCATTCATGAAAGCCTTTGTATGCTCATCGGCTGGTAAAGGTTCGGGCGCGAAGTGACGGACCTAACACTTGCCGAAAGCCCGTTGCCGTCACGACTTTGCGCGCCGGCCTGGGCCGGCGGCCGCGAAACGTTCCGGGTGTCCCGGCTTATGGTCCTAGCGCGTGAGGGCTAGGGGCGTCGGTCCCACTCGGCCCGGACCTCGGCGTCGGACTCGGCGGTGCAGTGACGGGCCTTCAAATTCTGAAAGCCCGCGCCGTCGACCAGCCGCGACAACGCCCAGACCGCCATGGCGCGGACTAGCGGTGATGGATCGACCAGCGCCGCTTCGGCCACCGGCACCAGCGCCGGGTCGTTCGCGTTGCCGATTGCGATCATGACGTTGCGCAGGAACCGGTCGCGGCCGGTGCGCTTGATCGAGGTGCCGGCGAAAAGCTTGCGGAACGCCGCGTCGTCGAGGACGGCGAGATCGGCAAGATCCGGCGCGGCCAATTCGGGGCGCCGCGGCAAAGCCGGGTTGGCGGCGGGTTCGGCGAACTTGTTCCACGGACAGACCGACAAGCAATCGTCGCAGCCATAAATGCGGTTGCCCATGGCGGCGCGAAGGTCCGGCGCGATCGTCGTCTTGTGCTCGATGGTGAGATACGAGACGCAAGCCCGGGGCTCGATGCGATAGGCCTCGGACAACGCGTCGGTCGGGCAGGCGGCGCGGCAACGATCGCAGCTTCCGCAATGATCGGTGGACGGGGCGTCGGGCGGAAGTTCCAGCGTCGTCAGCATCTCGCCCAGGAACAGCCACGAGCCGAAGCGTTGCGACACCAGGTTCGTGTGCTTGCCTTGCCAGCCGATACCGGCGGAATGGGCCAAGGGCTTTTCCAGGATGGGCGCGGTGTCGACGAAGACTTTGACTTCGGCCGCGTAGGTGTCGGCGACCCAGCGGCCGAGGGCTTTCAGGCGTTTTTTTAAAACGTCGTGATAGTCGCCGCGTTGGGCGTAGATGCTGATCGCGCCCTTGTCGGGTTGGGCGTGGATGGCCAGCGGATCCTCGGCCGGGGCGTAGCTCATGCCGACGACAACGGCGGCGCGGGCCTCGGGCCAGATGGCATGAGGATCGGCGCGGCGCTCGTTGGCCATCCAGGCCATGTCGCCGTGGCGGCCGTCGTTCAAATAGGACGTCAGATTATCCGCGGTTTCCGGGCCAAGTGCGGGCTGGGCGAAGCCGACGACATCGAAGCCAAGCCGCATGGCTTCGGCCCGGATGGCGTGTTTCACGTCGGTATATTCCGGCTCTCGCATCGTCGGTTCCGATCATGGTATCCAAGGCCCGTCCTCACAAGGGAGCCGACGCGCTTTGCGGCGCGGATGGCTAGGACGGCGAGGACGGTCGGGGAGGTGGGGAGAGTGTGATGCCGCCCGGATTCTCAAAACACGGCTCGGCGGTTCCGGGGAAAACGGGGCACGGCGGGCCAGGGGCAAATCGAGGAGCATCCATGCCATACATGTTCACCGCTCTCTACATCGCGTCGATCGTTCTCGTGAACTGGGCGTTCACGGTCGTGCCGCCGATCCCGATTCCGGGCGGCGCGTTGTGGCCGCCGGTCGCGCTGGTGGTCGGCTTCGTGTTCGTGCTGCGCGATTTCGCGCAACGCGAAATCGGCCATTGGGTTCTGGGAGCGATGCTGCTCGGTGCGTTCCTGAGCTACGGCATGGCTGGGCGTCAGATCGCCTTGGCCTCGGCGGCGGCGTTCTTGGTGAGCGAGATCGCCGACTGGGCGGTCTATACCTGGACGAAGCGGCCGATCGGCGACCGGGTGCTGTTGTCCAGCGCCATCGCCGCGCCGCTCGACAGCATCGTCTTTCTCGCCGGTATCGGGTTTCTGTCGTTCGCCGGCGTCGCCGCGATGACGATCTCGAAAATACTCGGCGCGGTTGTCGTCTGGGCGATGATCCGCCGTCGCGAGATGGCGTAGCCGATCTTCGTACTCCCGCCCGACCCTCTCCCGTGTCACGGGAGAGGGTCGGGACGAGGAGCTTAATATTAGGTTCTTTTGTCGAGCAGGCTCGAGCAGGCGTAGATCACGCTCTGGTCGACGCCCTGCGTGCCGGCGGGAATGACCGCGAAATCTTTAGCGAACTTTTCACGCGCCTCGCGGCCGGACCAACCCGTCAGCTCGGTGGTGTCGTTGGTCGCCTTGCGGTGGTTGCGCACCAGCGTCACGCAGATCCCGGCCTGGCCGTCGATCCAAGCGGTGCGGACATTCTGATCTTGGGTGCCCCTGGTCACGATCCAATTGGCGCTGAACGCGACGATGGTCAGCGCGATGGAGCCGAGGACGACGCCCCAGCTAAACGTCTTGGCAATTTCACGTTTGTTCATACAGTCTCCCTGTGTGTAAAATATTTATCAGTATTGTTCGCAAATAGTCCGTCGTATTCTCGAAGACGTCAAAGGAATTGCGCGGATTTTGGGAGATAGCTCCCAAATATTCGCAAAAATACGCAAGTTTTGTGGCTTCGCGTCGTTATTTAGACGCGGCGCGCGTGATGCATCGCTGACGCACTGTCAGAATAGGTATGACCGAAGATCGTCTTGTGAAGTGCCGGATCAGGTCCGGCGGCGCTAGCCGCGGCCGCGATACGACGGCACGCCGGTGTCGGGAACCCACACGTCTTTGGGCGCCGGACCGGTCTGATAGAAGACGTCGATGGGAATGCCGCCGCGCGGATAGAAGTAGCCGGCGATGCGCAGCCAGGCCGGTTTCGCGGCGCTGACGATGCGCTCGGCGATGATCACCGTCGCCCCTTCGTGGAACGATCCGTGATTGCGAAACGAGCCCAGGAACAGCTTCAACGATTTGCTTTCGACCAGGCGCGGGCCCGGGACGTAATCGATGACGAGATGCGCGAAGTCGGGCTGGCCGGTGATCGGACAGAGCGACGTGAATTCGGGGCAGGCGAAGCGCACCAAGTAGCGCTTCTTCGGATGCGGGTTCGGGACGCACTCCAAGACCGCGTCGTCGGGCGAGTCCGGAAACGCCACGTTGCGGCCGAGCTGAGTGAGTTTTCGTTTCGCTGCTTTCGCCATGATCGTCTCGCTGTCCCTTGCCGGGAAGTCTACACCGCCGCGATGTCGCCTTGCGCCAATCCGGCGCGGGCTTCGCTGGCGAAGGCCTGGAACCGTCCCGCCGCGATGGCGTCGCGCAGGCCCCGCATCAGGGTCTGATAGTAAGCGAGGTTGTGGCTCGTCAACAGCATCGAGGCGATGATCTCGCCGGCTTTCACGACGTGATGCAGATAGCCGCGGCTGAACTGCCGGCACGCGACGCAAGCGCAATGCGCGTCGAGCGGGCGCGGATCGTCGGCATGCCGCGCGTTGCGCAGGTTCACCGTGCCCCGCGGCGTGAAAGCTTGGCCGGTGCGGCCCGAGCGCGTCGGCAGCACGCAGTCGAACATGTCGACGCCGCGCTCGACCGCACCGATCAGATCCTCGGGCCGGCCGACGCCCATCAGATAGCGCGGCCGGTCGGCGGGAAGGCGCGGCGTGGTCGCGTCGAGGACCGTGAACATCACGTCCTGCTCCTCGCCAACCGCGAGCCCGCCGATGGCGTAGCCGTCGAAGCCGATGGCGATCAGAGCCTCAGCCGATTCCTGACGCAGGTCGTCGAAGACGCTGCCCTGAACGATCCCGAACAGGCCGTAGCCGTCGCGTTCGACGAAGGCTTGGCGCGAGCGTTTCGCCCAGCGCGTCGTCAGCGCCAGCGACCGCGCCGCCTCGTCCTTGGCGACCGGATAGGACGTGCATTCGTCCAAGACCATGGTGATGTCCGAGCCGAGACGGCGTTGCACGTCGACGGCAATCTCGGGCGTCAGTTCCAGCATGGCGCCGTCGATGTGGGAGCGGAAGACGACGCCGGTCTCGCTCATCTTGCGAAGCGCGCCGAGCGACATGACCTGGTAGCCGCCCGAGTCGGTCAGGATCGGTCGCGGCCATGCCATGAAGGTGTGGAGGCCGCCGAGGCGCTCGATGCGATCGACGCCGGGCCGCAGCATCAGGTGATAGGTGTTGGCGAGGACGATCTCGGCGCCGGTGGCCCGCACGTCGTCCGGCGTCATCGCCTTGACGGTGGCCTGCGTGCCGACCGGCATGAAGGCCGGCGTCTCGATCGTGCCGTGGGCGGTGGTGACGCGGCCGCGCCGTGCGTTGCCGTCACTCCCCAGTAGCGTGAAGCCGATCCCGCTCATGGCTGGGCGCGATCCAGCAGCGACGCATCGCCGTAGGAATAGAAGCGATAGCCCGTCGCGATGGCGTGGGCGTATGCCGCCTGCATCCGCGCCGTGCCGGCGAAGGCCGACACCAGCATGAACAGCGACGAGCGCGGCAAGTGGAAATTGGTCAGCAGGAGATCGACGATCTGGAAGCGGAATCCCGGACGGATGAACAGATCGATGGGGCCAGCGAAGGGAGCGATTCGGCCGTCGCGCCACGCCGCCTCGAGAAGGCGCAACGTCGTCGTGCCGACGGCGACGACGCGACCGCCGCGGTTTTTCGCGGCGGCGATGGCCGCCGCCGTGGTCGCCGTAATCTCGCCCCATTCGGAATGGAGTGTCCCGCGCGCCAGGATCTCGGGGGTCAGCGGCAAGAAGGTGCCGGCCCCCACATGGAGGGTCACCGTGCATCGCTGGATTCCCTGCGCGTCGAGACGGGCCACAAGCCCGGGCGTGAAATGAAGACCGGCGGTTGGAGCGGCGACGGCACCGGGCTTTGCCGCGAACAGCGTTTGATAGTCGTCCCGGTCGCGTCCTTCGCCGCCCGCCGGACGCTTGATGTAGGGCGGAAGCGGCATGGCACCGAATTCATTCAAGGCTGCTTGCAACGTCACGCCGCTGCGGTCGAACGTCAGCGTGACTTCGCCGCGCTCGCCCTTGGCGGCGACCGTCGCCGTAAAGCCGGCCGCGATCTCGATGGTGTCTCCGACCGACAGTCGCCGCGCCGGCCGGGCGAAGGCTCGCCACGTAGCGTCGGTTTCGGCTTTGACAAGCGTAATCTCGACAAGAGCGCTACCGCGTCGGGCGAAGAGCCGAGTCGGTATTACTTTGGTGTCGTTGACCACCACGATGTCGCTCGGCGACAACAATTCGGGCAAGTCGCGGACCCGGCGGTCGTTGAAAGCCGCACCGCCGGAAGTGATGTCCAGAAGTCTGGCTTCGTCCCTCGGGTGTGCCGGCCGTTGGGCGATTCGATCCCGGGGAAGCTCGAAATCATAGGCGTCCAGAGCGTGTCCGATGGCCCCGTCGGCTTCGGTGTTCGTGCCCGTGCCGGCGGCAGACGAATGCGGCTTAGAATCAGCGCGGCTGATTTCTGGATAAGCCATTGAAGAATAGATGGAAATCGTGAAATCCAAGTTATGTGCTGCAGGAATAGGCGATATGTGTCAGGGTCATGAGACAGTAGCCCGGCCGCCATTTACTTTCCCGGCCGCCCACCCACTCGGTGGGTCAACGATACGCCAGCTTACGACAAAGCGACGCGTTAGAAACAAGAGAAGCGGCCCCAGGCAGGCAAGTCCCCGAGTAGGTCGTGTCGTTGACGGCACCGTTCGTCCGGTGCTGCGCGAAGACCTGCGCGACGGACAGAGGATTTGAACAGACCATGCGTCTCGTCGATTTCAGTGTGACCGCGATCTCCGCTGTGGCGGCCGCGGCAGTATGGGCGATCGTTGGCTGGCCCGTGGACGGCGACCGTTGGTCGGGCGTCGTGAACGGTCTGTCGTTCAGTCCGTACCGAATTGGTCAAAGCCCGATCGATGGGACCGAGCCCTCGCCCGAGGAAATCGCCGAGGACGTCCGCTTCCTCGCCGACAAGACGTCGTCGCTGCGTCTCTATACGTCGCTTGGCAATGTCGCCCACGTTCCGGAGATTGCCGAGCGCTATGGCCTGCGCGTTACCGCCGCCGCCTGGATCGGACCCGACATGGCCCGCAACGAATCCGAGGTGACGGCCGTCCTCCAACAGGCCCGGCAGCATTCCAGCATCGATCGCATCATCGTCGGCAACGAAGCCTTGCTGCGCACCGACGTCAAGGTTTCGCAGCTCATCGAATACATCCGCCGGGTGAAGAAAGACTCGCCGGTGCCGGTCAGCACCGCTGAGCCGTGGCACGTCTGGCTCGATCATCCCGAGCTCGCCAGCGAAGTCGATTTCATCGGTGTTCACATTCTTCCCTATTGGGAAGGCGTGCCGGCCGAAGACGCCGTCGACTACATGCTGACCAAGCTTCGCGATTTGAATTTCGTCTTCCCCGAAAAGAAGATCGTGCTGACCGAAGTCGGTTGGCCGAGCCAAGGCCGGATGCGCAAAGGCGCCGACCCCTCGCCCGTCAACCAGACCTTGTTCCTGCGCAAGTTCCTCGCCACCGCCGAGCGTCATCGCCTCGATTACTTCGTGATCGAAGCCTTCGACCAGCCGTGGAAGCGGGAGATCGAAGGCGGCATCGGCGCTTACTGGGGCATGTACGACGCCGAGCGTAACGCCAAGGTTGCCTTCGAAGGCCCCGTTGCCAACCATCCGCATTGGCCGTATCTCGCCTTCGGCTCGCTGCTGATCGCGGTCATCGGTGGCATCATTGTGCTGCGCAAGGAAGATGGTCTCGCCACCGAGGGCCGGCTGTTCCTAGCCGGCCTCCTCCAAGTCATCACCGGCATCGCCGTCTGGACGTGGAACGCCTACGCCGTCGAATACGCGACGCCGCTCTCGACCGTTGTTGGCCTATTGCTGATCCCGGCCTTCGCGCTTCTGATCCTCGTCGCCATTACCGAGGGCATAGAAGCCGCCGAATGCCATTGGATCAAAGCCTGGCGTCGCCACTTCGTTGCGATCCCCGGGGCCGCCCTGCCGCGCGTCTCGGTCCATGTGCCGATCTGCAACGAACCGCCGGCCATGGTCATCGACACCATGAAGGCCTTGGCCAATCTCGATTACCCGGACTTCGAAGTCCTGATCATCGACAACAACACGGCCGACGAGTCGGTGTGGCGTCCGGTGGAAGCCTTTGCCGCGACGCTCGGGCCGCGCTTCAAGTTCTTTCACATCGACAAGCTCGCCGGCTTCAAGGCGGGCGCGCTGAACTTCGCCATGCGTCACATCGATCCGGAGGCGCCCGTCATCGCCGTCATCGACAGCGACTACATGGTCGAGCGCGACTGGTTGAAGACGCTCGTCCCGGCCTTCGCCGATGAAAAGGTCGCCATCGTTCAGGCGCCTCAGGATTATCGCGACGGTAGCGAGACGCCCTTCAAGTCGATGTGCTTCTGGGAATACGCCGGGTTCTTCCATCTCGGCATGGTCCAGCGCAACGAGCGCAACGCCATCATCCAGCACGGCACGATGTCGCTGATCCGTCATTCGGCCCTCAAGGCCGTCGGCGGCTGGTCGGAGTGGTGCATCACCGAAGACGCCGAACTCGGACTCAAGTTGTTCGAGGCCGGCCATGAAGCGATCTATGTGCCGCAGAGCTTCGGCCGCGGCGTGACGCCAGACAGCTTCGCCGCTTACAAGAAGCAGCGCTTCCGCTGGGCTTATGGCGCCATTCAGATCCTCAAGCGCCACCGCCGCGATCTGTTCACGTTCGGCCCGGGTCGCCTGACCGCCGGCCAGCGCTTCCACTTCATCGCCGGTTGGATGCCGTGGCTCGCCGATGCTTTGCACTTGTTCTTTACCGTTGGCGTCTTGGTCTGGACGACGGGCTATCTGCTGTTCCCGCGTCACTTCGACTTGCCGCTGACCGCGTTTGTCGCGGCGACCATCGCCTTCTTCGCCTTCAAGGCGGTGAAGTCGGTGTGGCTCTACGTGGTCCGGGTCCCGTGCTCGCTCACCGCCGGTCTCGGCGCGATGCTGGCCGGTCTTGCCTTGTCGCATACCGTCGCTAAAGCGGTGTGGCACGGCCTGTTCACCTCGAGCCGGCCGTTCCTGCGGACGCCGAAGTGCGAGAACCAGCCGGCGCTGATCCGTGGTCTGTCGGCGGCCTGGGAAGAACTCGCCTTGCTGGGCGTTCTCTGGCTCGGAGCCGGTGTCGTCGCCTGGAAGCATGGCGAGTATGAGCCCGAGGCTTTGCTGTTTGTAGCCTTGCTGCTGCTGCAGTCGACGCCCTATGTCGCGGCGATCGGCGTCTCCATGGTGAATACGTTCGCGCCGTGGCGTCTCACCGAGACCGTTCCTCAGCCGCAAACACAATCGCCGGTCGCGCAGACAGCCTCGTAGCGTCGTCGTCATCGAACAGTCGAACACGCCGCTCGCGTTCCTCGCGGGCGGCGTTTTGCTGTGATCCGCCGCACTTCGAAGGCTCGGATATTCGCGCTTGTCTCAAAGTGACCTATTTCGAACGCGCCGAAGCCGCGGCCTTTCCGTCCAATATTCTTCCACCATGACCATGACGCGAGGAGCGACCATGATCCGCAATCTGCTGATGGCCGGTGCCGCAGTCCTAACGGTGGTGGCGTGTGCCGCCGCTGGATGGGAGCACCCGACGGTGCCCCGCGATCGCTGGATTACGGACGAACGGGAATGCGCCCGCGAAGCCGACCTCGAGGTTGAGCGCATGACCCGCGGCGATCGCCTGTCGCAAGGCGATCTGACGGCCGGGCGCACGTCCTACGAGCAAGGCATGGCCCGAGTCGAACTGGGCCGTATACAGCGAACCGAAATGACTCGCTGCATGACGGCCCGCGGTTACGTTCGGGGCTCGGCGTCGACACGCTGACCGGCCCGGATCGGACCGGCCAGCGACGGTCTTCTTAGGCCGCCCGCTTGGTCGGGACGTGCGGGGCCGGCTGAGCGACGACGGCGACCGGAGTCACCGCGCGCGCGACCTCGTAGAGCGTCTTCGGTCGGGGCTCGTTCTGCTCTTTGCGAGGACGATAGGCTTCCTGCGCGATCTTGCGGATGTCGGTCCGGGCCACACCGATATCGGCGAGCATCTCGTCGTTCAGCGCCGACAATTCCCGCTCCATCCGATTCCGCCGATAGGCGCGAACCGTCGGGGCGACGATCAGGTTGGTCCAGGCCCACGCTAGGCTGTCACCAAGACCCAGAAAGAGGCGGGCGCTTTCCGCGGCCTGCATCCGCCGGGCTTCGGCAACGATGGCATCGAGCTCAATATCCTGGGGCCGAGTCCGCACGCGCGGCCGGTATTCCCGGAAATCGCTCCAGTTTGGGTCGTAAGTATTGGTCCACATTGTTTTTTTCCTTTCACACGAGGGGTTGCTTCACGTCCCGTGGAAGCTACCTTGGAACATATAAATACTTTATTTCGCATTTGCGAAAAGGGCTAATGCTGCACCGCAGCAATGTTCGTGGCGCATGGCTCTGCGACTTCGACAGAGCCGGGGCCGACTGCTAACAATGAAACCCTGGATTTGGTGACGGAGACGGACGGATGAGCACCCCTCGCGCCTCGCAAGGAACCGCGGATTTACGGGATTTAGCGCGGCGTCTCGCCGCTGCCGGGGCCACGGTCGGTGCCGACGACGTTGCCGCCCTGGTCGAGGGTGTCGCCGCCGCTCCCGAGGCTTGGGATGCCGAGGCCTGGCTGGCCCTCGTCGGCGGCAAACCCGATGCGGCCCTCAAAGCCGAGCTTGGCCGCCATGTCGAGACGGCGCGGGCCGGGCGTATTGCCGAAAAAGTCTCACCGTCCCGCAGCCAACGCCTGACCCAGCTTCGTGCCGAGCTGGCGCGCCGCGATCTGGAAGGGTTCATCGTGCCCCGCGCCGACGAGCATCAGGGCGAATACGTTCCGGCCCGGGCCGAGCGGCTGGCCTGGCTCACCGGGTTCACCGGATCGGCCGGCGCCGCCATCGTTCTCAAGGACCGGGCGGCGGTGTTCATCGACGGCCGCTACGTCTTGCAGGTGAAGGACGAGGTCAATCCAGTCGACTACGCCTACTGCCATCTCGTCGACGAGCCGCCCGCCGAATGGATCGCCAAATCGCTGAAGCCCAAGGGCCGGCTCGGGTACGACCCGTGGTTGCATACGCCGAACGACGTCGAACGTCTGACCAAGGCTTGTGCTAAAGCCGGCGGCGAACTCGTCGCCGTCGACATCAATCCGATCGACATCGTGTGGGCCGATCAACCGCCGCCGCCCCTGGCGCCGGTCGTCGCGCACGACGTGGCGTTTGCCGGCGCGCCGTCGGCCGAGAAACGCCGCGACGTCGCCGCGATCCTTGCCGCCGATACCGTCGACGCGCAGATCCTCTCCGATCCGGCCTCGGTGGCCTGGCTTCTGAACATCCGCGGCGCCGACGTTCCCAACACGCCCTTCGCGCTCGCCTTTGCGCTGATACACGCCGATGCATCGGTCGACCTGTTCGTCGACCGTCGCAAGCTCGCGCCCGGCTTGATCGCGCATCTCGGCAACGAGGTTCGGGTTGCGGCGCCCGCCGATCTTGTCACGACCTTGGTCCGCTTCGGCAAAGCCAAGATGCGGCTCGGGCTTGATCCCGCCGGATCGCCGGAATGGGTTCGGCGTCGTGCCCAGGCGGCCGGGGCCGAGATCGTCTTTCGCGACGATCCTTGCGCGCTACCCAAAGCCTGCAAGAACCCCATCGAAATCGAAGGGACGCGTACCGCCCATCGTCGCGACGGCGCGGCGTTGACGCGGTTTCTCGCCTGGTTATCGCGGACCGCGCCGAAAGGTGGGCTGACCGAAATCGTCGCCGCGGAACGGCTCGAAGCGTTTCGGCGCGAGGGCGAACGCATTCGCAGCCTGAGTTTCTCGACGATTTCCGGCGCCGGGCCGAACGGCGCCATCGTCCACTACCGGGTCAGCGACGCAACCAATCGCGTTCTCGAATCCGGTTCGCTCTATCTCGTCGATTCCGGTGCGCAGTATCTGGACGGCACCACCGACGTGACCCGCACCGTTACGATCGGAACGCCGCCGGCCGAAGCCCGCGACCGTTTCACCCGCGTCCTGAAAGGCCACATCGCCATCGCGACATTACGTTTCCCGGAAGGTACGACCGGATCGCAAATCGATATCCTGGCGCGCCGTCCGTTGTGGGAGGCCGGGCTCGATTACGATCACGGCACCGGCCACGGCGTCGGAAGTTTCCTCGGCGTCCACGAAGGCCCGCATCGCATCTCGAAACTTGCGAACCGCGTCGCCTTCAAGCCGGGAATGATCGTCTCGAACGAGCCCGGTTACTACAAGACCGGAGCCTACGGCATCCGTATCGAGAACCTGGTCACGGTCGTCGCCATCGATCCGCCGGCCGGGGCGGAGCGGAAACTTCTCGGCTTTGAGACTCTGACGCTCGCTCCGATAGACACGGCGCTGATCGAACCGTCGCTGCTCGCGCCGGACGAAATCGCCTGGCTTGACGCCTATCACCGACGGGTTCACGAGACGATTGGGCCCTTGGTTGATGCCGAGACCCGGGTCTGGCTGGAACAAGCCACGCGCCCGATCGGCAAAGGCTAGAGTTCTTCCCTGCTAGCCGGCCGGCGCGGTCGCCATCCGATAGATGTAGACTTTCGTCGCATAGAGATCGGGCGCGGTCACGACGCGCTCCGCCGTCCAACCGGGGACCGCGAAGGTGTTCGAGACGACGACGCATTCCGGCGGCGCTTCGGCTTCGAGTTTTTCCTTGAGGGCGATCACCGCCGGGCCGCTCAGGTAACAGAGCACGAGCCCGGCATCGTCGAACCCGACGGTGCGAAGATCGGCGCGGCGGAACGTCAAATTGATATGCCCGGCGATGTAGGTGTGAAACCGGGAGATAAGCCAGGGCAGCGGCGAGACTTCGATCCCGACGACCCGGTGCCGCGGATAGCGCCTGGCCAGCGTCGCCGCGAAGGTTCCAAAGCCCGAGCCGGCGTCATAGACGACCCCGTCGGGATCGGCCGGCAGGACGGCCAGGATCGCGTCGCGAACCGTCGCCGAGGTCGGCGTCGGTGGAACGCCTGTGCTCAGCGTATAGACGGCCACCGCCGCGAGAATCGCCAGGGCGCCAATAAGGGTTAGGACTTCGAGTGCCACCCTGCGATAAGAGCGGGCCGCCCTTATGAAAATGTTAAGAACGCCCCGGGCATCGTGGGTTTTGCCGGGGGTCGTTCCGCGCCGTGGCCGGCGCGCGCCGGTTGATTCCTTGGCTTGCGACTTTCGATTTTCCCTTATAATGGCGACGGCCCGCCATGGAATCCCTCATCACCGTTCTGCCCTATCTGATCGGCGTCGCTCTTGTCGCGGTCGTTATCGTTCTCGGCATCGGGGTCTTTTCGATGGGGCGGAGCAACGCCTTCAACGCCCGGTACGGCAATCTGTTGATGCGAGCCCGCGTCGGTTTGCAGGCTGTCGCCATCGTCCTTCTCGCGCTGTTCGCGTATCTGACGTCACAGTAGGGCGGCATGGTCAAACTCACCCGCATCTACACGCGCGGCGGCGACAAGGGCCTGACGTCGCTCGGCGACGGCAAGCGCGTCGCCAAACATTCGCCGCGCATCGAAGCCCTTGGCGCCGTCGACGAAGCCAACGCCGCCATCGGCATGGCGCGCCTCTATTTGAAGGGCGACGCCGATTCCATGTTGGCCCGCGCCCAGAACGACTTGTTCGATCTTGGTGCCGACGTTTCGGTTCCGTTCGGCGGCCCGAAGCGCAAAGGCACGCTCCGCGTCATCCCCTCTCAGGTCGAACGCCTCGAACACGAGATCGACCGGATGAATTCGCACCTGCGGCCGCTCGAGTCGTTCGTGTTGCCGGCCGGCAGCTATGGCGCGACGCATTTGCATGTGGCGCGCACCGTCGTCCGTCGCGCCGAGCGCGTCGTCACCCAGCTCGCCGAGACCGAGACGGTCAATCCTGAAGCCCTCAAATATCTGAACCGCTTGTCTGACCACATCTTCGTGCTGGCCCGTCACTTGAACGAAGGCGGGCTTGGCGACGTTCTTTGGGTGCCGGGCGAGAACCGATAGCAGTGCCGCACGGAGATCGATCATGAACGACGCTCAGCAGGACATGACGGCTTTGGAGGCGCTGGCCACCCGCGCCTCGGCCACCAAACTCTCCGCGCCCGGCCCGTCGGCGGCGATCATCGCCAAAGCTCTTCAAGCCGCGACCCGGGCTCCAGATCACGGCATGCTGCGGCCCTGGAAATTCTTGCTGATCGAAGGCGACGCCCGCTTGCGGCTCGGCCAGTTGATGGCCGAGACCTTGAAGCGCCGCGAGCCGCACGTCTCCGCCGACGTGATGCGCCGCGAGTCGGAAAAGCCGCTGCGCTCGCCGCTGATCATTGTCGTCGCCGCCAAAGTCCAACCGGATCATCCGAAGATCCCGGAGATCGAGCAGGTCGCCTCGGCGGCCGCCGCGACCCAGAACATCATGCTCGCCTTCCATGCCGCGGGCTTCGGCACCATGTGGAAGACTGGCCAGGCGGCCTACGACTCGACCGTGAAAGCGGCGCTCGGATTGGCGCCGCATGATCACATCGTCGGTCTGGTCTACGTCGGCACGACCGTTGAGACGACGGGGGAAACCCGGCGTCCCGACCACAGCGACTTCGTCGAGGCGTGGAACGGCCCGCGCGCCTAGCGCATCCGTTGATCGATCTATTTTTGAGAGTGTGGTGCGCGCGGCGCTGGCGTATGTCGGCGCCGTGGAACCTTGCCGCGCGTCCCTCACCCTCCAGCTAAACGCGGGCCCCGCCCTCTCCCGTAAACGGGAGAGGGATTTCTGTGAGCCTCTCCCTCTCCCGCGCGGCGGGAGAGGGGTGGGGTGGGGTTCTTAGAAGTTGAAGCCGGCGGGCAGGTCTTTCGGATCCAGCCCGTTCTTCTGAATGGCGTCTGAGATGATGTATTTGGTCGTGCCGTCGGCGCGGGCCTTCGTCGACCAGGCATCGACGAACTTGAAGAAGCGCCCGTCGCCGTCCCGGCGGATGCCGGCGGCGGACGGAAGGCTGCGCACCGGCGTCGGCACGACGACTTCGCCGAAGACGTCGGGGCTTTCCTTCAGAACGCGCAGGCATGACAGCACGTTGGTGACGTAGCCGTCGGCGCGTCCGGCCTGGACCGCCAGGATGGCTTGGGCGTTTTCCTTGAACGACAGATTGGTGGCCTTGGGCGCGAGTTCCAAGAGCGCCTTCTCGTCGGTGGTGCCGGTCGCCGAGGAGATCTTGATCTCCGGCTTGTTGTAATCGGCCCAGGTCTTGAGGCCGGTCAGGCCTTTCTTCTGCACGATGCAATGCGCCAGTTCGTACATCGGCCCGGTCATGTCGAGGGCTTGCTTGCGCTCCTCGGTTACGCTCATGCCCGGCCAGATGTCGATCTTGGCCGACTGCAGATCGAGAACCAGGGTCGCGAAGGTCGTCTCCTTGAACTCCGGCAGCACCAGCCGGTTCATCGACTTGGTCAACTCGAGGGCGATCTGCCGGCAGAAGCCGATCGAATAGCCCTCGAACTGAGCCGGGCCTTCGACCTTCCATGAGCCCAGTGGCACGGCGACCATGGCGCCGCAGGTAATCGTGCCGGTCTCGTTGACTTTGTCCCACAGGCTCTTTCCTTGAGCTTGGGCCGGCGTCGCCGTACTGACGGCGAGCCCGATCGCCGCGACGGTTCCGAACAGAGTTCCGAACGATGTCATAGGCATCCTCCCGAAAGGCTTGTTGTTTATGGGGTGAGCCTACGGTAGTGCCTAGCCGCCGAAAGCGTCAATGATTTCGCGCCGATTCCTCTGCCTGGCCGCCGGTCGGCTTGACCAGATGCCCAGGTCGCGCCACCGTAGGCGAGGCGCCGGCCGTCGATGGTCGTTGATGGTTCTGGGCGCCGCGGAGGACTCAGAGGACATGAGCGCCAAAAAATTTCTGTTCGAAGGCAACGTGCCGGCCTTGGTGACGCCCTTCAACGAAGCCGGCGAGCTCATGACCGACTCGCTGGCGGCGCTGGTCGAGTGGCATCTCGAACGCGGCGCCGACGGCATCTGCCTCGCCGGCGACAACGGCGAAGCCTGGGC
>SHVU01000012.1 GCA_009691105.1 Rhodospirillales bacterium | reverse complement strand
CTTTCTTGACGTGGGCGTCCCAAGACCAGGTATCGGGCTCGGACTTCACCAACCAATGGGCCATGACGGTGCCTACGCTTATGCCGACACGGTCGGCATTTCGAGTTTGACCGGCCGCGCCAACAACCCGGCGATGGTCACGTCGATGCTCGCGAAATGATTGACGATGCCATCGACGGCGAGCGCGATCGGCATGTCGACGCCGAGACGTTTCGCGAGAGTGCTGACCGCGGCAGCGGTGGCGACGCCTTCGGCGACCGAGCGGCGCGCCCCCAAGACATCTTTGAGGGCTCGGCCTTGTCCTAGCTCGAAGCCGAGCGAGAAGTTGCGCGACTGCAGCGCGTTGCAGGTGAGCGTCAGATCGCCAAGGCCGGACAATCCCATGAAGGTCTCGGGCCGCGCCCCTTTGGTGATGCCGAGCCGGATCATTTCGGCGAGGCCGCGGGTGATGAGCGCGGCGCGGGCGTTGTCGCCGAGGCCGCGGCCTTCGACGATGCCGCAGGCGATGGCGAGGACGTTCTTCACGGCGCCGCCGATCTGGGCGCCGATCGGATCGTCGCTTTGATAGGTCCGGAACCGTGGCGAGCCGAGAGCGTCGGCGACGGTCGCGGCCAGCGTCGTATCGGTCGCGGCGACCGTGACCGCCGTCGGCAGATCGCGTGCGACCTCGATCGCAAACGTCGGTCCGGAGAGGATGGCGACCGGGGCTTGCGGCAAGACTTCGGCGACGATCTCGCTCATCAAAGCAGCGGTGCGGTCTTCGATCCCTTTTACGGCGATGACGGCCGGCGTGCCTTTGCGCCAGGCCGGCGCGACGCGACCGAGGACACCGCGCAGATGCTGGGCCGGGGTCGCGAGAACGATCAGGTCGGATTGCGCCACCGCGGCGAGATCGCCGGTCGCCCGCAAGCCCGGGTCGAGGGCGATGTCGGGAAGATAGAGGGCGTTGGCGTGGCGGGCGTTGATCGCGGCGACCAGTTCGGCCTCGTGAGCCCACAGCAGCACGGCGTGATCGCGACGCCGGGCGACCAGACCCAATGTCGTTCCCCAAGCCCCGCCGCCAATGATGCCGATGGTTCGCATGGCGGGGTTATGGAGTGCCGGCCGGCGGTGCGGCAAGAGGCTCGGGCGTCATGGTTTCAGCCCCGCCGGAGGCGCCGACGGATCGAGGGGCCAGCGCGGACGCGGCGCGAAGTCGAGCGTATCGACCAAACCGAGCTTGAGGCGCTCGATCCCGGCCCAGGCGATCATCGCGGCGTTATCGGTGCAGAGCTTGGGTGGCGGCGCGAACAGCGTCATGCCGGTGGCCGCGGCCAATCGCGACAAGCGCCCGCGCATCGGACGGTTGGCGGCGACGCCACCGGCGATCACCAGAGCGCTGCCGTGCGGATGCAGAGCGCGAAACGCGGCAATAGCGTTGCGGGTTCGATCTTCGATGACGTCGCTGACCGCCGCCTGGAACGCCGCGGCAAGATCGGCGGCGACCCGCGGGTCCGACGGCGGAGCCTCGGCCAGAGCCTGACGAACCGCCGTCTTCAAACCCGAGAACGAGAAGTGGCAGCCGGGACGCCCCTTCATCGGCCGGGGAAGCGTAAAACGGCTGGCGTTCCCGGTAGCCGCCAAACGCTCGATGGCCGGGCCGCCCGGAAAGCCGAGGTCCAGCATCTTCGCGACCTTGTCGAAGGCTTCGCCGGCGGCATCGTCGAGGGTCGTTCCGAGGCGGCGATAGCGCCCGACGCCCTCGACCACCAAAAGCTGGGTGTGACCGCCCGAGACCAGCAGCAGCAGATAAGGAAAGTCGACGCCGTCGGTGAGCCGCGCCGTCAGAGCATGGCCTTCCAGGTGATTGACCGCGATGAACGGCCGGCCATGGACGGCGGCGACGGCCTTGGCGGTCATCACCCCAACAATGACGCCGCCGATCAATCCGGGTCCACCGGTCGCGGCGATGCCGTCGAGCTCGGCCGCCGAGACCCCGGCGGTGGCCAGGGCCCGGGCGACGAGGCCATCCAAGTGGTCGAGATGCGCCCGCGCCGCGATTTCCGGGACGATGCCCCCAAAGCGACGGTGCTCGGCGTCCTGGGACAGGACAAGGTCCGCCAGCACGACCCGGCCGTCGGTGACGACGGCGGCGGCGGTCTCGTCGCAACTGGTTTCAATCCCTAGGACAATCATCGAAAACGCTTCCGTGAGAACCGGGCCCCACTCTACTCTCGCCCTGGTGCCGCAACCACAGCCCATGACCGATAAACCCCTGCTCCGCCTCGGAACCCGCGGCAGTCCGCTTGCCCTTCGTCAGACCGAAGAGGCCAAGGCGCGCCTCGCGGCGGCCCATCCCGACCTGGCCCGACCGGGGGCGATCACGGTCACCGTCATTCGCACGACCGGCGACAAGATCACCGATCGGTCGCTGGCCGATATCGGGGGCAAAGGCCTCTTCGTCAAAGAGCTCGACGACGCCTTGCTCGAAGATCGGATCGATGCCGCCGTCCATTCGGTCAAAGACATCCCGACCTGGCTCGCCGACGGCATCGCCTTGGCGTGCCTGCTGACGCGCGAAGACCCGCGCGACGTGTTTCTGTCCAACAAAGCCGAAACTCTCGCCGGGCTTGCCGCCGGGAGCCGCATCGGCACATCGTCGCTGCGCCGCCAATCGCAAATCCTTGCGCGCTATCCAAGCCTCGTCGTCGTGCCGTTGCGCGGTAACGTCGAAACCCGGATCGCCAAGCTCGATCGCGGTGAAGTCGACGCGACCATTCTGGCACTTGCCGGATTGAAGCGCCTCGGCCGTACCGAAGCCGCGGCCTCGGTCATCGAGCCCGACGACATGCTGCCAGCCGCCGGACAAGGCGCGCTCGGAATTGCCTGTCGCGCCGGTGACGCCCGCGTCGAAGCGCTGCTCGCGCCGGCGGCCGATCCCGCCACGACAGCCGCAGTGACCGCCGAACGTGCCGCTCTCGATGTTCTTGGCGGAAGCTGCCGCACGCCGATTGGCGCTTTTGCGGAGTTGCGGGCCGGGGGCCGACTACGTCTTCGCGCCTTGGTCGCAAGCGCCGACGGCAAAACGGTACACAGCGCCGAAGCCGAGGGTCCGACAAGCGAAGCTTGCGACATCGGGCGCCGTGTCGGCCACGACATCGTCGCCCGCGCCGGTCGCGCCTTCATCGACGCCCTCGGTTAAGGGCGATGCCGCGCCTGCTTGTGACCCGCCCCCGCGACGATGCCGAAGCTCTGGCCAGACGGCTCGACAAACTTGGGGTCGAGGCTCTGATCGAGCCGTTGCTGACCATCGAGTTCCGCAGCGGCGTCAACGTTCGCCTCGAGGGCGCCCAGGCTGTCCTCGCGACCAGCGCCAACGGGGTTCGCGCCCTGGCGGCGCTGACCACGCGGCGCGATGTTCCGGTGTTTGCCGTCGGACCGACCTCGGCGCGGACGGCGCGCGATCTCGGTTTCAAAGCCGTCGAATCCGCCAACGGCGCGGTCGACGACTTGGCCTGGCTGGCGACGACCCGGCTCGACCCGAAGCATGGCGCCGTCGTCCATGTCGCCGGCTCGGACGTCGCGGGCGATCTCGCCGGTCATCTCGAAGCGCGCGGCTTCGAATATCGCCGCGCCGTTCTCTATGAGGCCCGGCCGGTGACGGCGCTGTCCGACGCCGCACGCCAAGCTCTCGCCGAAGGGTCATTGGCGAGCGCCATCTTTTTCTCTCCCCGCACGGCACGGACCTTTGTTAGCGTGATCCAGAGCCATGGACTCGAGCCGGCCTGCGCCGGGATGGTCGCCTTTTGCCTGAGCACCGCCATCGCCGAAGTGGCCGGAACGATCCGTTGGCGGCTTGCCCATGTGACCAAACGACCCGACGAGGATTCCGCCATCGCCGCGGTCGAAGCCTGGCTCGGATAAACTGAGACGACTTAAAGGATACGCTATGGCTCGCAAGGCCTCTCGCAATACCACACCCCCGATCGATCCGCCTGAGCCAGAGCCGGTGGTGACGGAAGACGTGTCGGATGCGACGCCCGAGACCCGACCGAAACGCGTCTCGCCGTTTGGGATCGGTCTGGTCGCGGTCGCGGTGGCGGCGGCGCTTGGCGCCGGCCTCTGGGTTCAGACGGCGAAGCAAGACTGGGCCACCGACGACGCCTCGGTCGCCGACGCGCGAGATCGGATCGTTCGTCTCGAGAACACCGCCCGTCAGTCGGCACCGGCGACCGATAGCCTGCGCAGCGTCGAAGATCGGATCACGTCTCTGGAGCGCGAGATCGACGCGATGCGCCGGACCTTCGCCGGATTGAGCGAAGCAACCGAAACGGCCCGACGCGCCGTCGCCGAAACCGCGGCACTCGAAGGCCGCCTGGCCCGCCTCGAACACGCCAACCAAGCCGCGTCGCCAGGGTTAGCGCTCGCCGTCACCCGTCTGCGCGCCGAGACCGCGACGTCGCGGCCGTTTCCGACATCCTTCGAAATCGTTCAAGCCCTGGCCTCCGATCCGACCCTCGCCTCCGCCGTCGCGGCGCTGGAACCCCGTGCCGCAACCGGCGTTCCGACCGTCGACGATCTTGCCGTCCGCTTCTCCGGCGTGGCCCGCGATCTGGCCCGCACCCGACCGGCGGACAGCGACAGGTGGTGGGATCAATCGAGGGCCTGGCTCGAAACGGTCGTCAGCGTGCGCCGCAAGGATATCGACGATCCTGGTCTCGACGGCGCCATCGCCCGCACCGAGGCGGCATTGCAGCGCCGCGATCTGCGCGGCGCTGTCGACGCCCTGACCGGTCTCGACGGCCGGGCGGCAGCAATCGCCACGGCGTGGGTCGAAGCAGCGCGGGCCCGGATCGCGGTCGATGCCGCTGTCGATGCGATCGAACGGCAGGCTCTTCTGTCGTTAAAGTCGAACTGACCGGGACGGCGACGTGATCCGCCTGATCCGCTTTGTCATTGTCGTCGCGATCCTGACCGCGCTCGCTGTCGCCGTGGCCGAGCGGCCGGGCACAGCGGCGATCGACTGGTTGGGCTATCGCCTGGAAACGCCGATCTGGATCTTGCTGTTCGGACTCGCTTTGCTGGCGCTGATCGCCGGCATCATTGCGCGACTCTGGTACGTCATCGGTACTTTGCCGGGGCGCATGCGTGAAGCCCGCGTCACGCGACGGCGGCGGCGTGGCTACGTCGCGCTGACCCAAGGTCTAGTCGCGGTCGCGGCGGGCGATGTCGGCGAAGCCGAACGCAACGCCAAAAAAGCCGAAGGGCTGCTCGACGATCCGCCGCTGACGATGCTGCTCTCGGCGCAGGCCGCGCAGCTGGGCGGTGACGAACGCGCCGCCGAAGTCTTCTTCACCGCCATGCTCGGCCGAGCGGAAACCGAATTCCTGGGCGTGCGCGGTCTTTTGATTCAAGCCATGAAGCGCAAGGACCGGGACGGCGCCATGCGGCTGGTGCGCCGCGCCTATCGCCTGCGGCCCAAAAGCGAATGGGTGGCCGAGAATTTGCTCAGCCTTCAAGCCCAGGCCGGTCAATGGGTCGACGCCGAGGTCACGTTCCGGGACTCCACGTCCGGCCATACCCCGGAAGGCGCCCGGCGCCATGCGGCGCTTCTGGTCATGCGCGGCCGCGAGGCCGAAGCCGCCGGTGAGCTTCGCCAGGCCGGTCGCCTTTTTGCCAAAGCCCAGCGTCTCGATCCCGGCTTCGCCCGCGCCGCCATCGACCGAGCCCATGTCCTGATCGCCAACGGCCGAAAGCAAAAGGCTGCCCGCGTCGTCGAGGCAACCTGGCGGATCGCGCCGCATCCGGATCTTGTCGACGTCTACGTCGATGCGGTCCCGACCGAAGGCAAACTCAACCGCCTTCGGATCATCGAACGGCTCGCGGCCCTTCACTCGGACCACGCCGACAGCCATCTCGCGGTCGCCCGCATGGCCATCGCCGCCGAATTCTGGCGCGAAGCCGAAGCCCGGCTCGAGACCGCGGCCCGCCTAGAGCCGTCGGAACGGGTCTTTCGGATGTGGGCCGCCTTCGAGGAAGCTCGCGGCGATACGGCCCGAGCCCAGGATTTGCATGCCCGAGCCGATGCCGCCCGGTCCGGTCCAGCCTGGACCTGCCGGGGTTGCGGCGACATCCAAGCCGAATGGGCGGCGGTCTGCGGCCATTGCGAAAGCGTCGCCTCGCTGGTTTGGGAGGCCCCGACCGGCCTTCCTCGGCTCGCCCCCTCGGCCGCCGGCGCCGCCACCCCTCTGCCGGTAACCCTCCCCCACCCCTGACCACCGACGCGTTTTGAGAGCATCGCCGGACCTCGCCGGCGACTCAATTGCGAATAATTCTCAATTGCATGCCTCGCGGCCGGATGCTATTTTGGTTGCGGTTGAGAATGATTCGCAATCTGGTAGGGGATCGATGGTTTCGATGAGTGCCGACGAACGCACGCCGATGGACGGTTCCATGTCCGGGGGAGCCGGAGCCCGTGTGATGCACGGAGTCCCCGTTCTCGAAAGCGAGCGGCTGTTCGGGACCCATCGCGAACTCATCATTATGCGCGGCACGGACGCCTATCGCTTGCGGATCACCAGCAAGGGGAAGCTGATTCTGACGAAGTAGCCGCACCCGATTTCCGCGCGGCCGTTGGCCGCGCTTCCGCATCCCGCGGGGTTTTCCGCCAGCCACCGACTGCACGGTGCTCAAGATAGCAAGCCCGATCCCGCCAATTACCGATTTAATTGGAGGACGACTATGCTTGCTTCTTGGATACGCCACGCCGCACTTGTGCTTGGCGCCACTCTTGCCGGAACCGGAGCGAGCGTCGCTCAATCGGCCGGCGGTGACGACAATTCGCCGGTCAAGGAATTCGACGCGGTCACCGTGACCGCGACGCAGACTCAGTATTCCGCGTTCGATGTTCCGGCCTCGGTCACGGTCATCGGATCCGACCAGCTGCAACGCGAGCAGGCGCGCGATTTCGGCGATATTTTCACCGATCTTCCCGGCGTAGACATGGACGGCGGACCGCGCTCGATCGGCGAACAGCCCAACATTCGCGGCTTGGGCGCGACCCGAAACGTCGTCACCATCGACGGCGCCCGGCAGAATTTCGAATCCGGTCACCGCGGTCGCCTGTTCCTCGATCCCGATCTTCTGAAACAGGTCGAAGTGCTAAGTGGCCCAAGCTCCGCTTTCTACGGTTCGGGCGCGCTCGGCGGCGTCATCGCGATGACGACCAAGGACGCGGCCGATCTCCTCCGCCCCGGCGAGAATGTCGGTGGCGTGGCGAAGCTCGGCTATCAGTCGGCCAATAGCGATCGTCTCGGCGCCGGCACCCTGTTCGGCCGTGTCGAAAATTTCGATGCGCTCGGCGCCTTTTCGTTCCGTTCGAGCGACAACGTCCGCCTCGACAACAACAACGACTTGCCCGAGTCGGCCCGCGACGTCACCAGCGGCTTCGGCAAGGCCGGGGTAACCATCGCCGACTTCCATCGTCTGGAGATCTCGGCGATGTCCTTCAAGGACGACGGCTCGGTTCCGTCGAACCCGGCCGGAACACCGTCGGCCATCCTCGTCATCCTGCATGATCTCAATACCGCGGCGCTCTATGCCGACCGCATTGCCGTTCTCAAGGGCGGCCGGATTCTCGGCACCGGCACCCAGGACGAAGTTCTGACCGGCGCGATCATCGGCGAAGCTTTCGGCGTCGCCGTCGACATCTGGCGACATCCCTCCGCAAACTGCCCGTTGATCGTAGCCCTCCCGTACTGACGACTCGCCCATCAAACTGCTTGGCAACGATTGCCCGGACGAGTCGTCCTGGGCCATCATGCCGTCCATGATCGATGTCGAGATCGTCACGCCGTCGGCAACGGAATGGATGGAGCGCGTCGCCGGCCTCGGTCCGGCGAACCTTCTCCAGACCTGGGAGTACGGCGAAGCCAAGGCCAAGACTTCGGCATGGAGCGTCGAGCGCGGCTGTGTGCGCGACGGCAACACGATCATCGGCGCCTTTCAGGCCCTGACGCGCCCCCTGCCGGCGGGGCTTCCCGGAGGTCTGGTCTGGATCAACCGCGGGCCGTTGCTGATGCCCGCCATGCCGACGGCCCGCGTCGTCGAGGTCATGACCGCAATCCGGCGACACTATGTCGACGAGCGGCGGCGCTATCTGCGGATCGCACCGGCCATTCCCGATACCGCCTGGGCGGACCGCGAGACTCAGGCCGCAGCCTTTGAAACGGCCGGCAGCGACGGCTGGGCCTCGAACGTCGTCGACCTGACCCAAAGCTCCGAACAACTGCGCGGCCGTCTGCGTTCGAATTGGCGCAATCATTTGAATCAGGCCGAGCGTTCTGGGATCGAAGTTCGCTCAGGCACCGACAGCGAGTCGTTCGCGCTGTTCCTGGATCACCACCTCCGGATGATCGCCGACAAAGGAATCGTCACCTCGGTAACGTCGGAGCTTCTGGCGGCGCTTCAAGAGCTGCTACCGCCCGAGCGAAAGATGCAGCCGTTCCTCGCCTATGACGGCGATCGCTTGCAGGCTTGGGCGTTGATCGTGCGCTACGGCGCCAGCGCCGAGTACCTCGCCGGTGGCGCGGCCGAGACCGGACGGAAGCGTAACGCCGGCCAGCTCGCGTTGTGGCGCGCCATGGGCGCGATGAAGGAGGCCGGTGTGCGGAGATTCGATCTTGGCGGCATGGATCAACGGACAACGCCGTCGGGCATTTATCTTTTCAAGACCGGCGTCGGCGGCCAAGCCTATCGGCTGGCACCAGAAATCGAGGCCGTCGGTGGAGCCTTCGGTCGCTTGGTGCGGTGGCACGTGCGCCGCTCCCGGATGGCGGCGTGAGCGGCGCACTGCGTCGCGCCCTCGCCGGTCCTACCTACGCGGCTTGGCGAATCCTCCGGGCTTTTCGTCGCGACATCGGCGGGCTTCGCATCGTCGTCTTGCATGGGACTCCGGACGAGTCGCTGTCGGCTCTCGATCGCTTGATCGTCACGATCAAACGCGGCCACGACCTAGTGACACCGGATCAAGCCGCAGCGCGATTCATCGACACCAATGCCAACCGTCGTCCGGCTTGTCTGCTGTCCTTTGACGACGGCTTTGCCTCGAACCACCGTGCCGCCCACGAAGTCCTAGCGCGTCACGGCGTGAAGGCTCTTTTCTTTGTGTGCCCCAACCTGATCGATCTCGACGGCGTCGCGCAGAGCCGTCGCGTCGTCGAAACCGTCTTCGACGGTCATGGCGAACGGATGCCGGC
Organism: Rhodospirillales bacterium; assembly: GCA_009691105.1. Taxonomy (GTDB): domain Bacteria; phylum Pseudomonadota; class Alphaproteobacteria; order Rhodospirillales; family SHVU01; genus SHVU01. The sequence continues at coordinate 52,804 of SHVU01000012.1, read as the reverse complement.
GAACGAACGGCTGATGACCTGGGCCGAGCTTGCCGAGCTTAAAACAGCGGGTCATGTCATCGCCGCCCACGGACTGGCTCATCGTCGCCTGTCCGGTCTTGCCGGGTCCGAGCGCGAACGTGAAATCAACGGTTCCGGTGACGCCATCGCGGCACGGCTCGGTGGAACGGTCGACTGGTTTGCCTATCCGTTCGGCGACATCGACAGCATCTCGGCCGAAGCCTTGAGCGTCGTCGGCAAACGCTATGGGCTCTGTCGCAGCGGCATACGGGGCGATAACCGCACCGATACGCATCGCTTGGCGATTCGCGCCGAGCCGGTCGATCTCGCCATGCCGTTGGCCTATCAGCGCTTGGAACTCGAGGGCGGACTCGACGGCCGCTATGCGGACGCCCGGGAGAAGCTAGACACCTTCGCTAGGACGGCGAAGGCCTAGGCGAGCCGCAGCCGCGCCGGATCGACCGGCGCGTGGACCGGCAGCAACAACACGGTCCGGCGAAGCGCAATGGCGTCACGATGGTGTTCGGCCGCGCCGAGAACTTCGAGAGCCATGTCCGGCCAGGTTTCGACGGGAATGCCACGCTGACGCCAGGTGTGATAGAGCCGCGCCGCGATATCGGGGCTCTCGGCACGAAATGCAAACCGGTACGGCACGGCGTCGTCCCAGTCCGCAGAAAATAGCGGCGTGCCGGGATGGCGGGCGAGGTTTTCGCGCAAGGCCTGCTCGTTCCGGCGACGCTCGATACCGATCGCCGAAAGCCGCGCCGCCGATCGCTGAATCAGACGCGCCGCGGCGGAACTGAGAGCCGCCATCGATGATGGCGCGCCGCCTTGCGGATCTTCCGCAAACGCCTGGGTGGCGAGACGAACATGAAGCCGTGCCAATGCGATGGGCGCGATTTTTTGCAGGATGCGTTTGGTAAACCACGACGCGACCGGCGGTGCATCCGTTGATGCCGGATCGACGAAGGATGCTGTATCGGCCGCTTCGGTTCGGGCGAGAAGAAGTCCGCCGTTCGGAACGGCGAGGACTTTGTGCGGACTGTAGAACGTAAAATCGCCGATCGTGCCGACCGCGCCGGCAGGCTTTGCGACATGTGCCGCGTCTTCGATGAGGATCGCCCCAGCATCCCGACAAAAGTCAGCGGCGGGAGCGGCGTCCAGAGGCCGGCCGAAGAAATGCACGAAGACGAAAAGATCGGGCGGCGCCGTTTTCACGAGATCGCGACAGGCGACCCAGTCGATCGAAAGATCGCTGCGGACCGGATAGAATCGGACTCGGGCTCCGGCGGCACGCGCCGGCTGCGAGGACTGATTGCAGAAATAGTCGGGAAGCCAGAGCACCGGCTTCTGATGCGAGCCGGCGCGCCATGCGACAAGCCGAGCCAGGGCATGGGCGGAGCGCGAGAACCAATGAACGCGTTCGGTTCCCAGCCGCCAGGGCCGGGCGATCTCGTCACGGGCCGGAGCTGGACCGCGGAGCGCGGCCACATCCTGCCAACAGGGAAGCGGCGCAGGCGTCATGGATGAGGCGGACATTAGGGGCTGCGGCGCCCTTCGCCAATGCGCAGAACGGCGAAGGACGGTTGACGGATCACGTTTCCGACCTCAATAATGCCCGCCGCGCCGACGTAGCTCAGGGGTAGAGCAACGCATTCGTAATGCGTGGGTCGGGGGTTCAAATCCTCCCGTCGGCACCACATTTCCACGCGCACGATCTCGGATAATCTCCATAATTAACTTTGATTAGTTAATTATGGAATCACGCCGTTGCGCGCCTATGTCGCAAACCATCTGCGAAGTATTAACTTAAATAAGAGTATTCATACTCAACGAGCTTCGTCGCCGAGGACCGTGGTGCGGTGCATGTAGCGCTCACCAATGCCTTCGTAGTCGGCGATGGCGTAATGCATCGTGCAGCGGTTGTCCCACATCACGAGGTCATGAAGCAGCCACCGATGGCGATAAATGAACTCGGGCTGCGTGGCGTGCTGGAACAATAAACCTAGAAGCGCCGCGCTTTCGGCGGGTGCCAGTCCGACAATGTGAGACGTGAAGCCGGGATTGACGAATAGCGCCTTGCGGCCGGTTTCGGGATGCGTCCGGACGACGGGATGTTCGGCGGCCGGGGCCCGTTCGACGGCAGGCCGCTCGTTCGCAAAGACGCCTCGCGCCGCGAAGGCGAGATCGTGTACGGCCCGAAGGCCGCCGATCATCGTCTTCATCGTCGGCGAGAGCGCGTCATAGGCCGCGTACATATTGCAGAACATCGTGTCGCCACCGATCGGCGGGATCTCGATGCCGTACAGCAACGACACCATGGCCGGCTTCTGCATGTACGAGAGATCGGAATGCCAATAGGTCCCGGCCCGGGCCCGACCCATGGGCTTGCCGCCTTCGGTCTTGTTGGAGACGCGATAGATTTCGGGAAAGCCTGGCAACAGATAGGTCGCGAGAACGTGGGTCTCGAGCTGGCCGAAACGTCGGCTGAACGCAATATGCTGCTCTGGCGTCAGGGACTGATTGCGAAGAACGAGAACACCATCGGATGCTAGCCATTCTTTTCGGATGGCATCGAAGGTCGCGGCGTCCGCCGTGCCGGCGTCCACGCCAGCCACCTCGGCCCCAAGCGCCGGCGACAGGCGATGGACGGTAAGCGGCATGACGTTAGCCTTTCGGCGATCGGTGGGCCGCTAAGTCCTTGAGCGGCGTCTTCGCGACGATGCAATCGGCGAGCATGGCCGCGAGTTCCGCCGAATAGTGAACAGCATCGACGTACAGCGGTTTCGCGACGCCTTCTTGAATATCGGCGCACCACGCGAAGTTGGCGCCGAAATCACCGCGCGCAAACCGTTCGGCGGCGCGGCGGTAACCGGCCCCGCTCGACAAATGATTGCGCATATCGCGGTATGCAAAAAGATGATGATTTAGATCGTATTTATAGGTCGGCACCGGCTGCCAGACGAACGCAACCGGGACGTCATAGTGGCGGCCGAGCGTCTCAATCAGCGCTTTGTTGCGAAGATAACGGTCGAGAACCGCATTGACCTTCTCGATATTCGCTTCGCCTAAGATTCGAGCCACGTTTGCTTGCGCGTCCCGCTCTCGCTCGGTGCCGTCGATATTGAGATATCGAAAGACGAACGACGCAAGTTCATTGATGGGAAGTGCCGCCGCGAGATTCCGTAAAGAGTTCGCGGGCGAGACATAGGCCCGACCGAGCGCCTGGCGGATTCTTTGACTCCACAAAAGGTCGCCGCCGCCGTCGAACGCGAATTCATTGATACCATCGACAAAGAGCGCAAGGGATGGTCGGTACCCCGCCATCAGAAGCCTCTGAAATTCGAGCAATTCATGAGTCGAGAAAAAATAGGCTCGGCCAAAATTGTATACGGGCGCCGACGCGTCGGTAACACGCGACGCGGCATCCGAGAGCGCGGCGGGAACCGTCTGATCATCGGGCAAGCCATAGCCAAACGTCGTGGAGCCGCCGAAGACGAAGATGCTGAAGTCGGCAGGCGACGGTGGCCACGGGTCGTCGCGACGGCCCTTGCGATACCCGGCATCCGTGACATTTACAAAGCGCCCGCGAAAGGGCCCTTCCCGGAACTCCGACATCGGCTGGTATTCGTAGTTCCGCAGCTCCCAACTCTCCATGTGGAGTTGGTAGATATCGTCCGGGGTCATTCCTGGATAGACCTGGGTCCGGATGGCCCACGGATTGGCTGGAACGAGCGCGCCACCATGCACTTTGAGGAGGTCGCGAACCTCAAGCGCCATCCATGCCAGGACGTTCACCGCGACGACGAAAAGAAATGCGCCCAGAATGCCGCGGGCGATCGTCGTGTAGCGAGATGGAGCGATAGGTTGTGGGTCCTTCATCTCCGCAATCGCATCGGCAAGGGTGCCAACGAAGGGTTTGTCGGCGCTGACGTCATTTTTGTCTGCAGCCGATATTGAGTTTTTAGGCCTCACCGGGCATAAAGTCCGGGATCACACATTGTCAATCGGTAAGATTGTGAACGCCATAGCCGCCTGCCGCCTCCGCCGCGCCGCCCGGGCATCATGACCATTGCCCGTCAAAGCGACCGCGCCTTCGGACTGACCTTCGCGGCGGTGTTCGCGATGGTCTCGGCTATGGGATGGTTCGTCTTCGACACGACGCTGGTTTGGGCGATGGTCTTGTCGGGGGTGCTTCTGGTCCTAGCCCTGGCCGCACCGGTGCTTCTTCTGCCGATCAATCGCCTGTGGCACCCCGTCGCCCGGCGTATCGGAATCGCCCTGAACCATGTGTTGCTCGGCACATTCTTCTTTGTGGTGATCTCGCCAATCGGCCTGGCGATGCGCCTGTTCGGGCGGGATACAATGGCGCGACGCTACGATCCGGCGGCCGCGAGCTATTTTAACCCCGTCGCACGGCAACTCCGCGCCGAAACCTTACGCGACCTTTTCTAAAGGACAGCGCTCATGCTTTCGGTTCTCCGCGATCTGCTGAAATACATCCGGGCGTCCGGCAAGTACTGGCTCTTGCCAGTCATTCTGGGCCTGTTGGCCCTAGGAGGCCTGCTGATCCTCGGCCAAAGCGCGGCCATCGCGCCCTTCATCTATGCGATCTTCTGAGATCGCGCGCCGGTGATCGTCCTCGGTCTCTCCGCCTTTTATCACGACAGCGCCGCCGCCCTCCTTCGGGACGGCGTCGTCGTGGCCGCCGCCCAGGAAGAGCGCTTCAGCCGCAAGAAACATGACTCCGGATTCCCGGCGGACGCTGTCCGCTATTGCCTGGATGCCGCCGGTGTCCGCTTGAACGACGTTGACCACGTCGCGTTCTACGAAAAGCCCTTCCTTACCTTCGACCGACTCATCGAGACCTATTTTGCCTTCGCGCCCCATGGCTATCGGTCCTTCTCGACCGCCATGCCGGTATGGCTGCGCGAGAAGTTCCTCCAGAAACCGACCTTGATCCGCGAACTCAACGACTTGGGCCGTGGCAGCGTCGGCGAAGAGAAAATGACGTTCAGCGTCCACCATCATTCCCACGCTGCGAGCGCGTTCTTTCCGTCGCCGTTTTCCGACGCCGCCATCCTGATCATGGACGGCGTCGGTGAGTGGGCGACGACGACCCTGGGTCACGGTCGCGACGGCACGATCGAACTCAGCCGCGAGATCCGCTTTCCCCATTCGTTGGGGCTTTTGTATTCGGCCTTCACCTATTACCTCGGCTTCGAGGTCAACGACGGCGAATACAAAGTCATGGGCCTCGCCCCGTACGGCGAGCCCCGCTATGCGCAGACGATCCGCGACAACCTGATAGACGTGAAGCCCGACGGTTCGTTCCGTCTGAACATGTACTATTTCGACTACTGCACCGGCCTCACCATGACGAACCACCGCTTCGATCAGCTCTTCGGCGCGCCGCCGCGATCATCCGCAGCACCCGTCGAGCAGCGCCATATGGATCTGGCGCGGTCGGTTCAAGTGGTGCTCGAGGAGATTGTGCTGCAACTCGGCCGCACGCTGCACGCCGAGACCGGATCAAAGAATCTGTGTCTCGCCGGCGGCGTCGCCCTGAACTGCGTCGCCAACGGCCGATTGCTGCGCGAAGGACAGTTCGACGACATCTGGATTCAACCGGCGGCGGGTGACGCTGGAGGAGCTTTGGGCGCAGCCCTCGCCGTCGCCCACAGCCTTGGCGAAGTACGCCCGGCGGCTGGCCGCGACCGCATGGCCGGCGCGCTGATAGGACCCGCGTTTGACGACGCGACGACCACAGCGGCGCTCGAGTCCTACCGCGCACAATCGCGACGGCTTTCGGACGATGACTTGTTCACGACCATCGCCGGTGATCTTGCGAAGGGCCGGATTGTGGGCTGGTTCCAGGACCGGATGGAGTTCGGGCCGCGGGCGCTCGGCAACCGCTCGATCCTCGCCGACCCGCGTCCGGCGGGTATGCAACGGCGCCTGAATCTCAACATCAAGTATCGCGAAGGCTTTCGTCCGTTCGCGCCCGCCGTGCTGGCCCCCGATGCCGCCACGTATTTCCAGATCGATCGGCCGAGCCCGTACATGCTTCTGGTTGCGCCGGTCGAAACCGGCCGGCTCCGAACGTTGGCGGCCGACGAGGCTGCCAAGACCGGATTTGACCGATTGCGCGTCGCGCGCAGCGACATTCCGGCAGTCACTCACGTCGATAATTCGGCCCGCGTCCAGACCGTGCATCCCGATACCAATCCGCGCTTCCATCGCTTGCTAGAAGCTTTTCGTGACGCCACGGGATGTCCGGTCCTGGTCAACACGAGCTTCAACACTAGCGACGAGCCGATCGTGTGTTCGCCCGACGACGCCTATCGCTGCTTCATGGAGAGCGAGATCGACGTTCTCGTCATCGGCAACCGCGTCTTGTACAAGGACGAACAGTGCTGACCGACGAGTCCACCGAGGTTCCGCCTCTCTCGCCCGCCATCCTCGCCTGTCTCAAGGCGCCGGGTTCGGGGGATGACGTCGGATTGGATGCCGACGCGCTCCGCGGCGCGCGGGACGGGACCCGCTATCCCTTCGTCCAAGGTGTTCCGTCGCTTTTCCGCGCCGTCGACGAAGGCACGGGAACCGTCACGACGCGGGTTCGCTCGTTTTACGAAGAAAACCCGTTTCCCAATTACGAGGGGATGGAGTTGTTCTCCGAGCTCGTCAACAAGGGAAAGAAGAATCCGTTCTCGGCAAACCTGTTGCGCTCCATCGGCTACAACAAACGCGTCGTCGAGTGCGGCTGTGGGACCGGACAGCTCAGCCACTTCCTGCAACTCAATCACAATCAGGTGCTGGGCGTCGACATGTCGATCGGCAGCCTGAAACTTGCCATGGAGCACAAGCGCCGCAATCGCCTGCTCCGCTCAAACTTCGTCCAGATGAACCTGTTCGATCTCGCTATCAAGAGCGGATCGTTCGACGTCGCCATTACCCAAGGCGTGTTGCATCACACCTTCGATCCGAAACGCGCCTTCACCGAAGTTGTTCGTACCGTGAAACCGGGCGGCATCGTGGTCGTTGGGCTTTACAATCGCTGGGGCCGAATTCCGACATGGATTCGATCCAAGCTGATCGGCGTTCTCGGCCCTCAGATCGATTTCGTGGTGCGGCGGCGGATTCGCGACCGGACGAAATCCGAAACTTGGATCAAGGACCAGTACTTCAACCCTCACGAAAGCTGGCACTCGGTGGACGAGGTTATGAAGTGGTTTGCCGACACCGGTATCGAGTATCTCAACTGCTCGCCGGCAATTCTCGGGACCGCCGGCGAGGACACCTCCGATCTTTTTGCCAAGACAGATCCCGGCACGGCCTATCAACGGCTCATGACTCAGCTTGGTTGGATCGGCACGATCGCCCGCGAAGGCGCGCTGTTCGACGTCATCGGTCGTAAGATCGCCTGAGCCGCGACGGGAGCACCGTCGATGAAACGCTGGGCCTTTCCTCTTCTCGCCATTGCCGTGGCTATCGCGGCCCTCGTTGCCTTTGGTGAAGTCGCCGTACGCATCCTCGCGCCGCAAAACTTGAGCGGGACGTGGTTTGACACAGGGCCCCGCGGCTTGGTGTTGAATCGCGCTGACTGGCAAGCTCGCCATCAGCAACTCGACCGCATCGTCACCTATCTCTTTAACAGCCTCCACCATCGCGGCGGCGAACCAGCCGCGGATGTTCCGCGCGTCCTTGTGCTCGGCAATTCCTTCACCTTCGGGTGGCTTCTAGAGGAGGCCGCGACGGTGCCCGAACAGCTACAAATTCGCGCCGACGCTGACCTCGGCCGTGGCCGAGCCCAGTTCTTGAACGCCGCCACCGGCGGTTGGGAGCTCGCGAGCTATGCCGCCTATCTGGAAACGTTTGGTGATCAGGTCAAACCTGCCGCCGTCGCTGTGTTTGTTACAGCCGGCGATTTTCCGCGGGCCTCGGAAAGCGGCCTCTACGACAGCAATGGCGATGGCACGTTGCGTCCAATCGCCGCGCCCGAGCACGGGTCCTGGACTCGCGCCATTGCACGGAGCGTCCCCGGCTACGAGTGGCTGTTAGAGAACTCGCATCTCATCCAGATCGTTCGCCAACGGTTTGTCCGGCTGGGCCAGGGCGAGGATCCGGCAGCAACGCCGGGCGCCGTCGGCTGGAATAGCTTCAGCTATACGCCGACCGCCGAGCACAAGGTGATGGGTCGGGCACTTTTGGCTCGCATAAAATCCTGGTGCGATGCGCGGCGAATTCCGCTGCTCCTCGTCACCCACTACCACTACAACCACCCCACCGATATTTACCAATGGCTGGCGCCGGTGACGGCGGAGCTCGGGATTCCATTTCTCGATCTTCAGCCGGGAATGACAGCCACCGTCGGTCCGGACGCGGCGCCGTATTTTCTCGAGGACGACCCGCATCCCAACGAACGCAATAACGCGCTGTTCGCCGAGCGGGCCTGGCAATGGATGAAGCCGACGATCGAAGCGGTCGCGCGTCGCCCCTAGAGCTGCCAGCGGCGCAGGCCGCTGGGCAACGCAAGTTGGCGCCACATGCCCTTGATATCGGCGACGAGACCGCCGGGAACGACGAGACGCGCGAGATCGGCGCTGGTCAGGTCGCGATAGCTCTGGTGGGTGACCGCGCCGACGACGCAATGCACCGGCTGCATGTCCGCGAGGCTCGGCACCAGATCGATTCCATAGAGGGCAACGGCTTCGGCCGGATCCGCCAAAGGATCGTGGACCTGAACCGTGAGGCCCGTCTCTTCGAGAGCGGCGACGAGATCGGCGACTTTGGAATTGCGAAGGTCACGAACGTCTTCCTTGAAGGTTAGGCCGAGAATCAGAACGTTCGCCTTCGTTCCCTCCGTCATGCCGCGCTTCAGTTCCTCGGCGATACGTCCGGCGATATAGCGCCCCATAGCGTCGTTGATTCGCCGCCCGGCCAGAACCACTTCGGGCTCGTGGCCGAGGCGTTGCGCAAGATAGGCGAGATAGTACGGATCGACGCCGATGCAATGACCACCGACCAAGCCCGGACGAAACGGCAGGAAGTTCCATTTCGTCTGGGCCGTGTCGAGCACGTCATAGATCGATAAATCGAGACGACCGACGATCTGAGTGACCTCGTTGACGAAGGCAATATTGATATCGCGCTGCGCGTTCTCGATGACCTTCGCGGCTTCGGCGGTCTTAATGTTCTTGGCGACGAAGACGCCGCCGGTGGTCATCGCGCCATACATGGCGGCGAGGAGCTGAGTCGTCTCGGCCGTTTGGCCCGCAACGACTTTGGGAATGCGATGAACCGCGTGGTCACGATCGCCGGGGTTGATTCGCTCGGGCGAGTAGCCGAGGAAAAAATCTTTGCCTGCAACCAGACCCGAGGCCCGCGCCAAATCTGGTCCGCAGACGTCCTCGGTGACGCCGGGATACACCGTGCTTTCGAATACGACGACGGCGCCAGCCCGCATCACGCCGCCGACGATACGGCAGGCCGAGCGGAGCGCGCTGAGATCTGGGCGGTTCGCCGCGTCGACGGGTGTCGGCACCGCGACGATGAAAATGTCGCTTGCGGCGATGTCGGCAATGTCGGCCGTGACCAGAAGGCCGCAGTGGCGAAGATCGGTTTTTGTGACCTCGCCGGTGCGGTCTTCGCCACGACCCAGATCGTCGATCCGCGACTGATCGACGTCGAAGCCGACCACCCGGAATTTACGCGCCAAGGCAATGGCGAGCGGCAAGCCGACATAGCCAAGCCCGACGACGGCGATGCGTGCTTCCTCGGGCGAGCGGACGGCCATTCGAATCCTCTGGCCCCTGGGGCTTTCGCCGCCCATTTGCGAGGCGGCTCAGATAATCCCCGGGGCTCAGCACTGTCAATCAGGGGCAACCAGAATCGGCCCCCTGGAACGAGCCCCGAAACCCCTGTCAGCCGCCAATATGGCTTGACGTTCAGACGCTGAACGCAGTAGCGTTCGTACCATGAACACGGAGGCGCGAGCCACCGACTTGGATCTTTCGGGGCCGTCCAATGGGCGGGCCGAGGACGAGATTACGCTCGGCCTGTTGAACGCCATCGAAGGCAACAGCGCCGTGACCCAGCGCTCCTTGGCGCGGGATCTCGGGATCGCTCTCGGGCTCGCCAACGCGTATCTAAAACGCTGTGTTACCAAGGGCTTAGTCAAAGTCGCGACGGCGCCGGCCAACCGCTATGTCTATTATCTAACGCCCAAGGGCTTTTCCGAGAAAAGCAAGCTGACCGGCGAGTACCTGGCCCAATCGTTCCGCTTCTTCCGGAGCGCACGGGATCAGGTGGCGGCCATTCTTAAGGATTGCGATGAGCGCGGGTTTCGGCGAATCGCCCTGTTCGGGGCCGGCGATTTGGCGGAAATTGTGACTCTCTGCGCGCGGGACTTCTGGATCGAACTCGTCGGGATCGTCGACGGGCAAGTGGCCGAGCCCGAAGCCGCTCAGCTGCGCGTTGTGAAAAGCTTGGCCGAGCTCGGTCCGATCGACGCCGCCGTCGTCACGTCGCTCGAAAGCCCCCAGGGTGCTTTCGACGCGGCCCGCGCCGTGGTGCCGATGGAACGGATTTTCGCGCCGGCGCTGCTCAAAATTTCACGCCAACGCCCCGTTTTGGTCGCGGAGGCCTAACCTCATGATCGATTGGCTCGTCGCCCAGACCCGACCCCAGGCCGAAGCCAAGGCCGAGGAGCATTTGAAGCGCCAAGGCTTCGCTGTCTATCTGCCGCGCTACAAAAAAATCCGCCGCCATGCGCGGCGCCGCGAAATCGTCGCCCGGCCGCTGTTTCCCCGCTATCTGTTCGTCGGCATCGACCCGCTCACCTCGATGTGGCGGTCGATTCGCTCGACGGTCGGGGTGAGCCATTTGGTCGCGTTCGGCGACAAGCCGATGCTGGTGCCGCCCGGGATCGTCGACGAGATCCGCGGCCGCGAGGACGAGGCCGGGATGGTCGTGATTAATCCCACTCTGCGCCTTGCCAAGGGCGATCCGGTGCGCGTCCTCGACGGCGCCATGTGCGACCGCGTCGGTTTGTTCGACCATGTCGATGACGACCATCGGGTCGTCGTTCTCCTGGAGCTTCTGGGCCGCCAAGTGCGAGTCCGGCTCCCGATAGAGGCCGTGCACGCTTACGCCTGAAGGCGGTCGCCGACGTCGATCGATCTGCGTCACGTCTGCTTCGGGGGAAGATTCACCCGAAGTGCGGTAGCTTGCGAAAGCCCTAACGTTCATGAATTGGAACGACACCCGCGTCCTAGTAACCGGCGCCGATGGCTTCATCGGATCCCATCTCGTTGAAAGCCTGGTTAAGCGTGGCGCTCGGGTCACGGCGCTTGCCTGCTACAACGCCTTTGACGGAATGGGTTGGCTTGATGAAGTGCCGGCTAAAACGCGTGCCAAGCTCCAGTTGGCGCGCGGTGATGTTCGCGATGGCCCACAAATGGCAGATCTCTGTCGCGGCCAAGACGTCATTTTTCATCTCGCCGCGTTGATCGGGATTCCGTATTCGTACGCGGCACCAGCGAGCTATGTCGCAACCAATATCCAAGGCACACTCAATGTGCTCGCAGCCGCTCACGCCGCCAATGCCAAGCGGGTTGTTCAGACGTCCACCAGTGAAGTTTATGGTACGGCTCTTCGCACACCGATCGGCGAGGACCATCCCTTGCAGGCGCAGTCGCCGTATGCAGCATCGAAGATCGGTGCCGACGCAATGGCCGAGGCGTTCGCGCGATCCTTCAACCTACCAGTCGTGACGCTGCGCCCCTTCAATACGTATGGTCCGCGACAAAGTGAGCGCGCCGTTATCCCAACGATCATTCGCCAAGTCCTTGATCCCACTGCTACGTCGATCGCACTCGGCAGTCTCGCACCCAAACGCGATTTCACGTTTGTCGAGGATACAGCCGAAGCTTTTGTTCTCGCTGCCGAATTAGGCTCCGAGCATCGCGGCCATGTCTATAACGCCGGCAGCGGTCGAATGATCTCGATCGGAGAGCTTGTCGAAATCATTTGCCGCCTTACCAAGATCTCTAAACCGATCCGTGAAGAACAGATCCGCCAGCGACCCGCCGAGAGCGAAGTGATGATGCTCCTCGCCGACTCCTCAGCCTTTAACAAGGCAACAGGCTGGACGCCCCGCGTCAACTTCGACGAAGGATTGAAGCGAACTATCGCGTGGTGGCAAACGCGCCAGGGCCGAATGAGGCCGGATCTCGCCTACGCCGTATGATTCCTCTGGCTGAACCGAATCTGAGCGGAAACGAAGCGCGCTACCTGCAGGAATGCGTGGCGACGAATTTTGTGTCCTCGGTCGGCCCGTTCGTTGATCGCTTTGAGACCTTGGTGGCGCAAGCCGCCGGTACGCCCGGAGCAGTGGCGACGGCAAGCGGAACGACTGCGCTTCATGTGGCGTTGGCCGTACTCGGAATCGAGCGAGATGATCTTGTGATCATGCCATCGTTCACCTTCATTGCGACGGCGAATGCCGCAAGTTATGTCGGCGCGAGCCCTTACTTTGTCGATATCGATTCGGAAAGCTGGACACTTGATCCTGACGCTCTAAACGATGCGATCCGCAACGATTTCGACGGTCGTGCAGGCGAGCTGCGCCATCGTCAAAGCCGGCGACGTCTCCGCGCTATCCTGGTTGTCCATACGCTCGGCCACTCCGCCGACATGGATCGCCTGGACGCGATAGCGAAAAATTATAATTTGCCTCTTGTTGTCGATGCGGCGTGTGCCCTCGGCGCCACCTACAGGGGCCGCATCGCATCGGGGCTCGGTACAGTCGCGGCCCTTAGCTTCAACGGCAATAAGACCGTGACGTGCGGGGGCGGGGGCGCATTGGTCTCCGGAGACACAGCGCTGCTTGCCACAGCACGACACCTTGCAACTACGGCCCGAACCTCCCCGAACTACGATCATGATCGAGTCGGGTTCAACTATCGAATGACCAATCTAGAGGCCGCTGTCGGCGTCGCTCAGATGGAACGTCTTGCGGATTTCGTGGGCGCTAAGCGCCGCATCGCGGCGCGATACGATGAGGCCTTCCGAGACAATGCATGGCTCAAACCATTCCCGCATGCATCATGGGGCGAGAGTGCGTGTTGGTATGCTGGCACTGTCCTCGCGGAGGATGCGCCAGTCGATCTCGACGCAATCGTTGCGCATCTCCATACTCGCCGCATTGGCGCGCGGCGCTTTTGGAAACCCGTGCACCTGCAAAGGCCTTACGCTGACTGTCTTCGCGCGTCCTTAGCCGTCAGTGAAGGAATCTGGGGACGGATATTAACTTTACCCTGTTCAACCAATCTGTCCGCTGCGGACCAACAAGCAGTAATTGACAGCGTGCTCGCCATTGTCGGTGTGCAATCGGCTTCGCATCCGCTACTTCATCCATCCGGCAACAAGGTTCGCAACTCCGCCTAATACCCAAATGGCGGAAGACCAGCATTGATGCCCGCGCGCCGCAAAATCTGCGTGGTGACAGGAAGCCGAGCCGAGTACGGCCTTCTTCATTGGCTGATGAAGGAAATTGTGGCCGACTCCGCACTGCAGCTTCAGCTTGTCGCTACAGGCTCCCACCTCTCTCCGCGCTTTGGGCTCACAGTTCGTGAGATCGAGGCCGACGGCTTCACAATCGACCAGCGTGTCGATCTACAGCTCGATGGCGACTCATCGACCGATATCGCGCGCGCCATGGGCAAAGCAATCACGGGAATGGGCGAAACCTTCGAACAGATTCAGCCCGACATTCTGGTTGTGCTCGGCGATCGCTACGAGATTTTGGCCGCGGCACAAGCTGCTCTAATCGCGCGAATTCCCATCGCTCATATTCACGGCGGCGAAAGTACCGAAGGTGCTTTGGACGATGCCATGCGTCACGCTATTTCCAAGCTCGCTGTGCTTCATTTCGCGTCCGCGGCACCCTATGCGCGGCGTATTATTCAAATGGGCGAGGAACCCTCGCGAGTTCACAATGTCGGCGCACTGGGCGTAGACGCGGCGCTAAGGGTCATGCCTCTTGAGCAAAGCGCCATTGAGGCATTTTTAGACCTACCGCTTAGCGCACCAACCCTTCTTGTCACCTATCATCCAACGACACTGGGACTAAACGCCCCTATCGACGAAGTTCGCGAGCTTGTGGCAGCGATCGAGACCGTACCAGGCGCGACCGTGGTTATTACGGGCGTTAACGCTGACTCTGGTTATCGGGATATTGACCGCGAGCTTCGCTATCTCGCGACGTTACGATCAAAGACCATTCGCTACACCGAATCCCTTGGTCAACGGCGATACCTGTCGCTTATGCGGTTGAGCAGCGTGGTGCTTGGCAATTCATCGAGCGCAATGTTTGAGGCCCCCGCGCTTGGAATACCTGCTGTTAACGTTGGCGATCGTCAGAAAGGTCGATTGCGGGCCGCATCAATTATAGATTGCCCGCCCGAACGGGGTGCCATTCGAGCGGCCATGACAACAGCATTGAGTGCCGTATTTCGGAAATCATTCGAAGGCATGACCCTACCCTACGGTGATGGACAGACCGCAGGCCGGATCAAAGCCATCCTGAAGTCCGTCGATCTTAGTGAATTGGCGCGGAAGCGTTTTCACGACCTAGCGTTCGCCTGACATGCGCATTTTCGTCATTGCCGAGGCCGGCGTAAATCACAACGGTAACGCGCGACGGGCCCACCAGTTGGTGGACATTGCCGCGGCCGCTGGCGCCGACGCTGTCAAGTTCCAGACGTTCCGTGCTGAGGGTATTGCGACTGCCGCGGCCGCCAAGACGGCCTATCAAAAGAAGACGACAGGAGCGAACGAAAGCCAACTTGCGATGCTTCGACGCTTGGAGTTGTCGCAACCGCTGCATCGCGAGCTCATCGATCGCTGCCGACGAAAACGAATCAAATTCTTATCGACACCGTTCGATTTCGAATCCTTGAGATTTCTTGTTGATGAACTCCGCATGACCGTCATCAAGATCGGATCGGGCGAAATTACTAACGGTCCATTTCTTCTTGCGGCAGCGCGTACTGGGCGGAAGATTATTCTTTCGACGGGCATGAGCACACTACGCGAAGTTCGCGATGCGTTAAGCGTGCTGGCTTTTGGATTTATCGGCTCCGGCCGGCCTTCGCAATCGGCACTTGCAAATGCCTTCGCGTCGGCAAGCGGGCAGCGCGCGATCCGTGGCAAAGTCTTGCTGTTGCATTGCACGACCGAGTATCCGGCACCTTTTGCCGATGCCAACTTACGAGCCATAGAGACCATGCGACAAAGTTTTGGACTTCCCGTAGGTCTCTCAGATCACACGCCTGGAATTGCCATTCCCATCGCTGCCGCGGCACTGGGTGCCAGCGTGATCGAAAAGCACTTTACGGTCGACCGTAAACTCCCTGGCCCCGATCACAAGGCATCGCTCGAACCCGACGAACTGCGGGCCATGATCCAGGGGATACGAGCAGTGGAGTCTGCTCTAGGGGACGGCCGAAAAAGGCCAATGCCATCCGAGATCAAAAATCGGGCGATAGCGCGACGAAGTCTCGTCACCTCAAAGCCAATCGCCCGTGGCGAGACGCTCACCGCCGATAATCTCGGGGCGAAGCGCCCGGGCGAGGGCATTTCCCCGATGAGATATTGGGCTTGGCTAGGACAACGGGCAAAGCGGGCCTATGAGAAGGATTCACTCGTCCGCCGATGACCCTCCCGGTAATCGTGATTGGCACGGGCGGGCACGCGAAAGTTCTAGTCGAAGCGTTGCGGCGCGCTGCTATTGAGATCTTAGGTTGTGTTGACCGAGAACCGGTACACCAAGCCGCCGATCTCCGACTCCCTTTTATTGGCCCCGACGAATCTATCACACGATTTTCCCCAGAAAGCATTCGGCTCGTTAATGGTATTGGCTCGATAGGCAATGGCCAGAGACGTCGCGAAGTGTATGAGCGGTTTTATTCTCAAGGCTACCGATTTGCCGACATCCTTCACCCATCAACGGTCATCGCCGCCGATACCATTCTTGGCGAAGGCATCCAAGTCATGGCCGGCACGATAATTCAGCCTGGCTGTCGGATTGGAGCTAATGTTCTCTTAAATACAAGAACCTTGATCGACCACGATTGCATTATCGGTGATCACGTTCACGTCGCGCCGGGCGCAGTGCTATCTGGGGGCGTTGTCATCGGCGAGAGCGCGCATGTGGGAACTGGGGCGGCGGTGATTCAAGATGTTGTAATCGGCGCTCGCGCAGTGATTGCCGCGGGAGCCGCCGTTATCTCCGATGTTTCTGCTGGCCTAACCGTTGGCGGCGTTCCGGCGCGACCTTTATTGCCTAAAAAGCCGTAACCATGTTGGAAGAAAGGCCGTGGCAAAAGACTTTGGTAAGACCCAACGAATCGATCCGGTCCGCGATTCAATCTCTCGATATTGCGGCCCTTCAGATTGTTCTTGTCGTGAATGACGAGGGACAGTTACTGGGAACCGTCACCGACGGCGATGTACGGCGTGCGATTCTCAAAGGAATAGATATCAATTCATCCGTGACGTCGATAATGAACCGGCTCCCGAAGACAACGGCGAAAGACGAATCGGATACGTTGCGGCGCGAGCGTATGCGTCGGGATCAACTGCATCAGATGCCTGTCGTCGATAGCGAAGGCCGCGTTGTCGGCTTAGTATCGATCGACAGCCTTGTAGCGCCGGCTCAGACAATGCCGAATTGGGTCGTCCTTATGGCCGGTGGCCTCGGCAAGCGCCTTCGCCCGCTGACAGACAGCGCGCCGAAGCCGCTACTCGAAGTGGGTAACAAGCCTCTTCTCGAAACTATCCTCGACTCCTTCGCCAACTTAAGTTTCCGCCATTTTTACATCTCGGTTAACTACAAGGCCGAGATGATAAAGCGGCATTTCGGGGATGGATCACGGTTTGGGGTAGAGATTAGATATCTGGAAGAGGATAGGCCGCTCGGGACGGCAGGCGCTCTTCGCCTTCTTCCGGCCCAACCAGACGCACCACTGATCGTCATGAATGCAGATCTCCTGACTCGAGTGAATTTTCGCAACCTACTCGACTACCATCGCGAGCGTCAGGCTACGGCAACGATGGCAGTCCGAGAGTATGATTTTGAGGTGCCCTATGGCGTGGTCGCCATCGAGGATGGCCGTATCAAGAAGATCGAGGAAAAGCCGGTTCATAGCTTCTTCGTCAACGCCGGGATCTACGTCCTCAATCCCGACCTGCTCGAACTGATTCCTTCGGGAACGCGTTTCGATATGACGGCCCTCTTTGACCGCGTTCTTGCCACTGGCCGAGCAACATCCGTGTTCCCGATTCGGGAATATTGGATCGATGTCGGCCGCCAAGACGATCTGGTACGCGCCAACGGAGCCTATGAGCAAGAATTTAAGGCATGACGCCTCTGCCCATTAGCTTTGGCGTGCAGCGCCTACCGTATTCCGATTGCATATAAAATGGCGCCGCTCTTGACCGCCGCAATCGTTGGTCTTGGCCGAGTAGGCTCACGATTTGATGAGGAGCCTGGACGCGGCATTTGGTCCCATGCAGGAGCCTATCTGACCTCTTGTCGCTACCGCCTAATGGGCGGAGCTGATCTCACTATTGACAATCGTGAACGGTTTGCGATGCGTTGTCCCGATGCCCGCGTTTTCGAAAGCGCTGCAAAGATGATGCATGACATTCGGCCTGACGTACTAAGTATATGCACCCCGCCGAAAGGGCGGGCAGATTTAGTCGAATACTTATTTTCCGTTCATTTGCCGAAGGTTCTTATTGCCGAAAAGCCACTCGAAATTGACGGCGTTGCCAGGCAAAGGCTCATAGATGTCTGTGCTCGCCTCGGTGTCCCACTTCTTGTCAATTACAACCGACGGTATGAACGGGTTTACCGCGAAGTTCGCGAGGCAATTATCGCCGGGCTCATCGGTACGGTGACTTCCATTACGGTAACCGCACCCCCTCGATTATGGACTACCGGAAGCCACGCCATCGACCTTCTTCTATTTTTCGCCCAGGAAGCACCAGACGATTGGCGCGTTCTTGGACTCCCTGCTTTATACGAGGATGGAGAGCCTGCGGGTGACTTGATATGTCGCTTTCCATCGGGAGTGGCTGGTCGCGTGTTGACCGCCGGGCGACGATCCATGCTCGTCTTCGAGACTGAAGTCATTGGAACAGAGGGCCGTATCCGGCTGCGAGATGTTGGTACTGTTGTCACGGCTCTTCACGCTAAATTTATTAACTCTCCCACTTATCTAGGATACCGGACGCTAGCTGAAGACCACATTTTTCGCCAAGGATCGAATATCGAGTCAACATTCGTCACGTTGGTCGATGAAGCAGCGGACGCTGCGGATTTAGGAAAACAGCCGTCTTGCACTGGCGATGAGGCAGCGGTTAGCGAAAACATATTGGAAACAATTGTTGGGCAAGTTGAGGTCCCGCGATGACTAAGAGTCTTCCGGCAATACTTGGAGGAGCTCCGGCGCGAACAACACCATTCGTAGTTGGACCGATAGTCGATGAAACAGAAGAGCGTCTGGTCCTGGACGCAATCCGTAACCACGATTTTTCACGTTATATCGGTGCATCCAGCCCAGACATCAATACCATCTTGCGTCTGTCGAGCCGGGATGCCGCCGTAATCCAGGCCAATTGGCATTTTCTGGGAGGCCCCAATATTCGCCTATTCGCCGCTGAATTTGCAGAAAAATTTGGCTGCCGGTATGCCATCCCCATTAATAGCGCGACCAGCGGGCTCTCCGTGGCACTCGCGGCGGCTGGCGTCGGCCCTGGAGACGAAGTCCTCGTTCCCGCGTTGTCTTTTTCGGCAACAGCATCAGCGATCCTCCTTTTCAACTCGATCCCCGTATTTGTTGACGTCGATCCAAAAACGTTCTGCATCGATCCTGAGGCAGCCGGCCGCGCAATTACGCCCCGTACACGTGCCATCCTGCCCGTGCACCTTTTGGGCAATGCTTGCGATATGGAAGCGCTGCAGGTCCTCGCAAAGCGACATCATTTGAAAATCATTGAGGATTGCGCTCAGGCTCCCGGAACGCACTGGCGGGGTCGTCCAGTCGGGACAATCGGTGATGCTGGCGTTTTTAGCTTTCAGCAATCAAAGAATATCACGACGGGTGAAGGCGGGATGATTACGACCAACGACCCCGATCTCGCCGCACGGGCCCGCCTCATCATGAATCACGGTGAGACCGTGATGGACGAGCATCATAGCGACATTGATCTGGCGAACATCGTCGGCTTCAACTTTCGCATGATCGAACTGGCCGCGGCGCTTGGTCGGGCCCAGCTCGGCAAGCTTGATGCAGCAAACGCTTGGCGGAATCGCAACTACATGTTTCTTGCTGAGCATCTTGGTCGACTTCCTGGATTCACGCCGCCTTACGTTCCTCAAGATGTCGACTTTATTTGTCACGTCGCCGCGTTTCTCTACGATGAACGCGCCACCGGTCTTCCGCGCGATCTTTTTATTGCCGCGATCCGGGCCGAAGGTATTCCCATGGGAACTGGATACACGCGACTCATGTACGAGAACCCTATGTTCCTTCGTCGCATCGCCTATGGAACAAAAGGGTCTCCCTGGACGGACGGCGCCGATCCCAGCGAAGTCCGGTATGTCAAAGGTCAATGTCCCGTCGGCGAGTCGCTGATCTATCAGAAGTTCCTTTGGATGTATCACATCGCACACCCATCGACTCTCGATGACATGAGCGACATTGTACGTGCTGTTGAGAAAGTTTTAGCTGGAGCATCCGCCTTGAACGCGGCCGCCGAAAAAATTCGCAACAGTGGCTTAGGAAAGAGGGCTCAAGGACGGATTGAGGGTCGGAGCCGGTGAGCAAGCCTCATGTCATCGCCGTCATTCATGCGCGCGGCGGATCCAAGCGTGTTCCTCTAAAGAATATTAAGGCCGTTGGTGGACGCCCCTTGATCGCGTGGTGCATCGAAGCCGCCCTCACAGCCAAGAGCTTAGACCGAATTATCGTCTCGACCGATCACGACGGGATCGCCGAGGTCGCATTACAAGCCGGCGCCGAAGTTCCGTTTCGACGTCCGGCGGCGCTCTCCGAGGACGTGGCCTCCGAACTAGTGACTCGGCATGGCGTGGAGTTTCACGAACAACAAACAGGACACGTTGTCGATATCGCCGTCACCATACAACCGACAACCCCGTTCTTACGGAGCCGTGATATCGATGGTTGCGTCGCCATGCTCGCTAACGATCCTCATATCGACTCGTCCTTTACAATGACGTCTATCCAGCATCGCCCCGAGTGGAGTTTTCGTCGTGCGGGCGCGACACGCCTGCAATCCTATGTCAGAGAAATAATTAAGGGCGACCGCGGTGTAAGCCAATCTCTCGAACCCCTGTTTCATCCGAACGGCGGTGCATACGCGACCCGGCGTCAGACGCTCTTCCGCGATGGGCTAGTGATCGGCCCTAAACCCGGCGGCTGGGAAATGAGCCGATTACGCTCAGTGGACGTGGACGATCCAGTAGATATGGTCGTCGCCGAGGCCATTGCAGGGTACTTAGCAGAGCATCCCGACGAATGATGCTACGCGTCGATTTTCGAGTCAGGCACTTCATCACATCTCGACACGCGACGATCGGAGCGGCACTCATCGTCATCGCACTGATGGCTTGCAATTTTGAGCCTTCGAGCGTCCCTACGGTTGGCCCGTATTCCTACCTTAAGGCTGTCGTCTTAGCTGGCCTGCTTGGGTTACTAGTCTATTTTGCAATGACCGTAGGCAACGATCGCCTGCAGCGCCTGCATCACTTCATCGCATATGGGGTGCTGTGCAACATCCTCCTGATCGAGCTTTCATTTCGACTGTTTCCGTCGCTGGTTCCTCCAAAATTGTTGGCGCTATTGCCTAGCGGTGAACATCGACGGATTGCCGACGATCTTGGGCTAATGACCGAGGCCAGTTTCCAAGGAAACGGCCTTTTATATTCGTTTCGCCCGAACGCCGCCCAACTCAGCGCTTACCCTTGGGTGGCAATCGATCAGGACGGTTTTCGTAATCCGTCCGTGCCAAAAGATTGGGTTGATGTTGTTTTGTTCGGTGATTCCGTGACGTTTGCGCGCCATGCCCGCAAAGATTTAGGCGATCTTCTCCGCGACCAAGGAATCTCCGCTTACAACTTGGGAATGGGGGGATACAGCCCGTTCCACTATCGCGATGCTTATCGCCGTTACGTCATCGATCGCGGCTTGCCACACGGTCAAATTCTTATCTTTGCGTCATTTGGCGGAACAGACTTCGCGGACGCCACGAAATACGCCCACGTCGACCGGGGTGGTGGCGACTGGCGTGACTATCTTGGCGAGGCCACGGCCATTGGCCCCGAATGGCCTGATCACCAGCCGTTTTGGACGATGGCCATTGCGGCCCGCCTTCCTGCTTATTTACGTACCCAGCTTAGCGACATTGTCCGGGGCCTCGATCAGTTGGCGGGCGACAAGGCCGATGTCGTGCTCCGCTACACTACGATCTCCGTGACTCCGCAGATACTCGACCTACCCCTGCTGGATGAATTCAGCGAGGGCTGGCGCGATTTTTCGCTAGCGATCGACGACGTGGTAAAGCTCGCTGAAGGGGCAAACGCAAAGGTCGCGATCATTCTGATGCCCAACTCCGGACTTCTTTACCGAGATTCGATCTCGGGAATGGACGATTTCAAGCGAAGCCTCGATGTCCGGTATCGCACCATCGTTGGTCTCATGGAGGCCCGTTACCGGCCACGTGGCGTGACGATTCTATCGATGGCAGCCCCATTAGCGCGAGCGGTTGTTGATCGCCCGATCGTGGCCGGCCCGCTCGATTTCCACTTCAACGCTGAAGGTTGGACCGTCATTCGTGATGAGCTCGTCACAAAACTGGGCCTGAACGCACGTCGGCGGGCTGATACACGGCCGCATGATTTGATCGATGCCAGTGGGTCCTAGTGGTCTTTACACAACCCGTCTTTCTGTTCCTCCTGCTGCCGATCGCGCTTATCGGTTTCTATGCTTTCGCGGGCTGGGGCATGACGCGCACGGCGATAGTTTGGGTGATCGCGGCGTCTCTCGTCTTTTACGGATGGTGGAACTGGTGGCTCCTCGGAGTTCTCGCCATCTCTCTCTTTGTCAATTTTGGCCTAGCGCGACGGCTGGCAGCGGCACCCTCGTCAACAACGCTGGCTCTAGGCATCGCCTTCAATCTGGGGCTTCTCGCTTACTACAAATACGCAAATTTCGCGCTGGCAGCTTGGACGGATCTTACGGGCTTTTCCGCGATGACCTTCAATGTGGCGCTACCGCTTGCCATCTCGTTCTTCACGTTCCAAAAGATCGCCTATCTAGTCGACACCTATCGCGGCCAGACGATGCGTCACGGCTTTCTTTACTACTGTCTATTCATTACATTTTTTCCACAACTCGTGGCCGGGCCCATTCTTCGCCACGCCGATACGATTCCGCAATGCGTAAGCGACAGTTTTGGTCGCTTCCGGACATCAAATCTCTTTCTCGGCGCGCTAATTTTCGTTATCGGCTTCGACAAAAAGGTGTTTCTTGCCGACAGCATGGCAATACTCGCCAACCCCATATTCGATGGAGCCAGCGCCCATCCCCCGGGCTTACTGGATGCTTGGTCAGGAGCGCTAGCCTATACGCTTCAGCTCTACTTCGATTTTTCGGGCTATTCGGACATGGCAATCGGGCTTGCGCGCATGTTCGGAATCCGCCTACCGGTCAACTTCAATTCGCCATACAAAGCGACGAGCATTATCGATTTTTGGCGGCGTTGGCACATGACGTTGTCGTCATTTCTACGCGACTATCTCTATGTTCCTCTCGGCGGAAATCGGAAGGGCCAGTTTCGTCGTTATGCCAATGTCATGATCGTGATGCTGTTAGGTGGTCTATGGCACGGCGCGGGCTGGACCTTTGTTGCATGGGGTGCACTGCATGGCGCTTTCCTCGTCATCAACCACGGCTTTCGCGACTTGCGGCGACGATTGGGCCATGATGTCGATCATCCGACACGCTGGGGCCAAGCCATCGCACGCGCCATAACGTTTCTGGCAGTCGTTATTACCTGGGTCGTCTTTCGAGCCGAGGACGGTGCATCGGCAACGGCTTTCCTTCGCGGATTGCTAGGCCTCAATGGTTTTGGAGCGTCCCAGCTTGATGGCACCGCAACGATGTGGATTCTTCCGCTTCTCGCCATCGCGTGGTTTGGACCAAACACGCAAGAAATTCTGGCGCGCCATGCACCTGCACTCGATTTTTCGGAAGGGTCTGATCTAAGAGCCCGCGCTATGGCGCGGTGGCACAACTGGATCGACGCATTCGAGCGGGAGAAGGCATACGTTCTTATCCCATTTGTAAGTGGCTCCGCTGTTCTCGCAATTTTTATAGCTATGGCGCGAGGCGCGGTCTCAACGGAGTTCATCTACATGATCTTCTAGTCTCCCGGCTTTCGACCATCCAGGATTCTCGACCACAGACGACATCGCGACGGCAACCCCTAATGGAGATATAGCCATGAGTGGCGTTCTCAAAGGAAACTACAAGGCAAAGAAGGACGTGAAGGCTGAAACTAAAGCGGACGATTTGGAATCGCGCTTCGAACGTCAGGCCATGAAACGACTCGGCGGTTCGATCGCGTTCGTTGCTAAGAGAAAGGTGAACTGGGATAAGAAGAAGGACTAATCGCCGCGTCCGAATCCCGATGACCGATGAATCCAACGGCGGTCTTGGTATTAAGCTCGTCACACGAATGAGCGAGCTGACTCGAGAAAGAACATCAGGCCAAGCTCTCACGAACGCGCGCCGCAATTTAGGATTTCTACAAACCGGAAAATCGATCGTGGCGTTGCGCGGCGCCTTGATCGGACAAGGAAAGAGCGCCGTAATTATTGCCGCAGGGCCTTCGATGCGGCGCCGTGATCCGGCCCGCGCGCTGTTGGATGCCGGCTATGCAGGAGCCGTCGTGACAACAGAATCGGCGCTATTGTATTGCCTGCGTGCCGGACTCGTCCCCGATTTGACGGTAAGCGTTGATCCGCACGCGGATCGGATCGTTCGTTGGTTCGGCGATCCAAACCTTTCCGAAGACTCGCTTCGCCTCGACGACTATTTCTCGCGGCAGGATCAGGATGCAGCATTTGCAGACGAAATGAAGGCGAACCGCGAAATCCTCGCACTCATTGATCGCTACGGGCCTCGTCTCAAAATTGCGCTCGCGACATCGGCCTCAGAGGCCGTTGCACGACGCGTTCACGACGCAGGAATGGATATTTACTGGTGGAATCCGATGCTTGACGATCCCGACGAGACAGGGAGCGTCACGGCCCAGCTCGAGGCCGAGAATGGGCTTCCCAGCGTCAATGCAGGTGGGAACGTCGGGGCCGCGGCGTGGATGATGGCAAGTGAGGTCCTGGGAAAGGTTGACGTCGCGTTGACTGGGGTAGATTTCTCCTATTACGACGGCACGCCATATCGAAACACGCAGTACTGGCGCGAGGCGGTGGACCTTGTAGGCGAGGACAATCTCGATTCGATCTTTATTCGAATTTTCAATCCTCATGTCGGTGAGTGGTTTTTTACCGACCCGGCGTACATGTGGTACCGTGAATGTCTTCTCGCGATGATCGCCGATTCCGAATGCCAAACGTCCAATTGCACAGAGGGCGGAATTTTGTTTGGCAATAATATTTGCTTTGAACCCCTCCGCGAGTTTCTTGCGCGGCATACATCCGTACGCGAAGCTACTGTAGCTCGATAGGATACGCCAATGGCAAAGGTCCTCTTTATTAACCCCATCGTCCGAGAAGAAGACGTACCCCGCCACGTGCCTTATGGAATCGCACTAATTGCTGCGATTACAATAAAAAAGGGGCATCAGGTTCAGATATACGATCATAACGCCTGGCGCCAGCCTCCCGAAGTCGTCCGTGAAGTTTTAGAGGCTGACGACTGGGACGTTGTTGCGCTCGGAGGTATCACTACGACCTATGGGTCGATAAAGTCACTCGTCACCCAGATCCGTGCTGTTCGACCGAAAACGACGATTGTACTGGGGGGCGGAGTGCTCACCTCCCTTCCGCGCGAGATGATGACCTGGTTGCCCGCCGTCGATATTGGTGTCGTCGGCGAAGCGTTCCAAACATTCCCCGATATTCTCGAGATGTTCGACTCCGGGCAAAAAGATTTCGTGAAGATCCCTGGTACGATTTCGCGGCGTATGGACGGCGGGCTGGTAATGGGACCACCGCGTACGTTGCTGCGAGATCTCGACAGTCTGCCGTATCCCGCGTGGGAACTGTTCCCGCTCGAAGAAGTATACTTCCACAACAGCGAGCATCTGTTCTCGGTGGAAGGCATGTTGGCGAAGCGCCGGTTGGATATCAACATGAGTTACGGCTGCTCGCTGATCTGCCGATTTTGCTACCACCTCGGAATTGCGGGAGATCTTCGCTACGCGAAGAATGATGCCGGTGAGGACGACGTTGAATTTGACAAGCCTGGCTCGTATAGCCGGGACATCCGCTATCACAGTCCAGAGTATGTCGTGAAACTTGTCAAATACGCTCACGGTCGATTCGGCGTCGACTTTATTGGCTTTCTGGATGAAAACCTCATGACCATGGACGTCTATTCTGGACGCACGTGGCTGAAGGAAATTTGCCGCTTGTGGAAGGAGTACGGGCTTCAGCCGTCCCATTTGCGCGACGGAACGGCGCTCACGGAACATTGGAGTGGCGTGCATTGGTCGGGAACGAGTCACGCCACATTGTGTACCCTGGAAATTCTTCGAGAGATGAGGTCCGCTGGCTGCGCCGCACTTGTCTACGGCTACGAATCCTTTTCACCTCAGGTCATGAAACGTCTCGGGAAAGGCGCGACGCCGACAACAAACATTCGCAGCTTCTTCTGGTCCCTAGAAGCTGGTGTCCGCCCCATTCCCAATATGATCATTGGATTTCCTTCTGACGATTTCGACTCGATTCGCGCGAGTCTGGACGCTTGGAAGGAATTGGGAATCATCGTTCGCCCGCACTTTGCAACCCCGTATCCTGGCTCCGAATGGTTCCATGTCTATCGAAAGTCGATCGAGGCGCAATATAAAGGCGATCTTGAAAAGTTCATTTTGGACTTAGGAGACGCCACTAAGATTACTGGTGTGATTTCTCACAATTTTAATGCGGTCGAACTTTTGGGCCTTCGCGAATTGATGCTCAAATTCGACTATGCTCGTATCGATGAATACGAGGCTCTATGGCGGGCCCACCATCGTATCCCGGAGGGCGCTCCATCAACGCTGTATCAGGATCCCGTGCCACTTAAGCTTGCGAGCTGATTGCTGTCATTGTGTCGAGCTCGTCTGTGTCGTCCCGCACGTGTTATCCGGCCGATATTCCCCCACCGTATCTTCAGTCGCACTATCAGAAATTTGAGCTAGTCGCACACCCCCGCCATATGAATACGGTCGATCCCGACCGCTCGGATATCTTGCTTGTTTGCTCAGACTGGCTCCTGTGGCAGGACCTCCGCCGGCGCGGTACTCACGCCGTATTTGCTCCGGCAGTTTCTGTTGAGAGCACCACGAAGTCCGGTGACTCTGATATTTACAATTCCGTCAATGACTGGGTCTATCTGAATGGCCAGGACGCGACGCGCTTTCGTGGCGTCTCGCTGGGACGAAAGTTTGTGTTCCCGATTGCTATGTTGCTTAGCGAGCATATCAAGCTCGCCGCGGCGTTGGATGCACTAACCCGCCGATATGGTCCGAGCCAATACATCTATCGGGACTACCGCACGGACCGCAGCAATCTCGACCCCGACGATCGACAGGCCCTTGTCAATATTTTGGCGGCAAGGCATGGCGTCGATGTGATCAACCGTCGCGATCCGGTGGCCGACGATGAGCAAGTTGTTCCCGCTCTACCGCACGCGCGGTGGGCACTTTTGGGCCGTGGATCGGATGCTCGTCGCTGGCGCACGCGGATCGAAAAATGGATGGTGCGATTTCTAGATTTTTTGGCTCGATGCCGACTGCAAGGAGCTCGCTCCCGAAAGCGGGTATTGATCGCTGCTACGGCATTGACATCGGTGCCCTTAATTGACGGGCGGCGCGCCGGCGACAAGGCTATTCCGATGATTGTCGGGCGCTGGCTTCCGAACAAGCGAGACGCAAGGCTCTTTTTTCGGCGCCTACGAAAGGGCTTGCTGCCCGTTGATGCTCCGGCGTCGACTCTTGATCGCAGCGAATCCGACTTCATGAATATGATCGAACATCAGTTCGCGGAGGCATGGCGACACAAGGCAAGTAACGATATCGAGATCCTCCGTGGGATTGTCCGCAAGTATGTTCTGGCATCGAAACGACTAGCGGTCGCTGCGGCTGAAGTGAAATGGGCAGAAGGACTTTTAGCTCGATGGCGGCCGGACGGCGTTCTAACGGATGGCTTGCAGAATTCGATGTCCATGACACTTCTCGAGGTGGCGCGACGACATAATATTCCGACGGCGGCTATGTGGCATTCGCCGCACTATCATGATGTTAAGCTGGATGTATTCGGCAGCGACTTACGAAGCGAGTCTCTCGCAGCGGCGGCTCTAACTTGGGGCGTTGCAAATGAAAGCTGGCTGGAGCGCACTCGAGCGCAGTCTCATATTGTTCGCACCGGTAGCGTAGCCGCGGCGCAATATCAAGGTATGGTGGCAGCGAAACCTCACCGGAGACGAGCTCTTCTCCTTCAATACAATCTTAGCTTCGTCGATACTGCGAGCTGGTATCCGCAACAGGAATACGAAGTTTTTGTTGCAGCTTCTCGGCTGCTGACAGAGCTCGCCATCCAAAACGTTCGGCTTCGCTGTCATCCCACAGATCCAAGGGCGCCCTATTACCGCCGCATCATCAAATACTTCGATCTGCAGTGTGAGATTTCGGTGGGCAATAGTTATTACGACGATCTCGTCTGGGCGGATTTTGTTGTTGGGCCAGCGGCGTCAGGTGCAATGGTTGAAGCGCTGGCGGCGCGACGTCATTATTATCCGGTCCTTATCCCGCCGCATTCGGTGGACATGACGCACCTGAGAGGTGCGGTCTATGAAGACTTAGAGAGCCTCGAGGCCGCATTGAAGCGCGGCGATCCGCCACCCGAGCAGGAGCGGCTGCGCGAAGCATTCACGAGCCTCGGGGAAATTCCCGATCCAGCGCAGCGCGCCTGGGACGTCCTCGTCGAGATGGCCAGTCAAGCGCGATGACCGACCGCCGGCCCACGGCGGGATTTTTTACAACGCTTGGTCGGCTCCCCGGCACCGGGGCGACGCTGTCCGTAATAATCGTAGCAGGCCTTTGCGAAGGCTTCGGCCTCGCGCTATTCGTACCCGTCATCACGCTTCTGGAAGACGAAGGTGCCGCGCTCGGAGGCAGCTTCGAAGCTCTTCGCGATCTTTTGGCTACGGTAGGACTTCGTCCTAGCCTGTTCGTTCTGCTGGTGATCGTTGTGACCATGATTGCGGGATCGTTTGCCGTCGCCTTTCTGAAGGACAGGATGATTGCGGCGGCACGACATCAACATCTCGCTGATCTCCGCCGCGGCGTCATCGAAAGCCTCGTGGGGGCACACTTTGCCTACACGTCACGTCGCGCTACCGGCGAGGTCGTCAACGAGCTCTTGGTCGAATGCGGTCGCGCTGCAGCCGCCCTCGCTTATCAAGTGATGGTGACGGCGGTCGCTGTCCAAGTCGCGATATTCGCTGCGATCAGCTTGGCATTGTCGTGGCGGCTATTTCTTCTCTGTATCGCGATATCAGCCGGCATCGGGCTCATCATTTGGCCACTGATTCGGCGATCACGGCGCTTTGGCGAGGCGACCAATACGGCCAATCAGAATTACGCCTTCCATGTCGTGGACTATCTGAAAGGAACGCGACTGATCCGGGTCACTGGTTCAGAGTCGCGAATCCTCGACAAGCTCGGCGGCCTTAATGCTGCATTGACGCGCGTGCTACAGGGCGCCGAAGTCACGCTGGGCTTCACACATTTTGCGGTGCAGACGGCATTAGTTATCGTCCTCGCCGTTATTATCGCATTAGCCCGCGAAACGCTGGCGGTACCGACGCCGGTCCTTCTGACGTTCCTTCTCATCATGGCACGGATCGCGCCCCGGCTCGTCCAGTTCCAGCAGTTCTATCAGGCCTATTCCGTCTACGCGCCGGCCCTCGCGGTTACAGAGAACACGATTGCCGAGGCTCGTGCGGCGGCCGAGGATCGCCGCCCTGACGGGCGCCCGTTTGTCCAGCTCGACACCGGGATTGCCCTCGAGGCTGTTAGTTTTCGCTACCCGGATGACGACAAAGGCGCCATCGAGAGCATGTCATTGACTGTGCCACGTCGCGCAATGATCGGTATCGTTGGCGCATCGGGGGCGGGAAAATCGACGCTGATTGACTTAATCGCGGGGCTGTACCGTCCCGATACAGGCCGCATCACGATTGATGGCATCGACCTTCGTGAGCTTGATCTTGTCGCCTGGCGCCGTCGAATAGGCTATGTCACTCAGGACGTAATTCTGTTCAATGACACCTTGCGGAACAACTTGCTGTTCTCTCATCACGACGCCAGCCCCGCCGACGTCGTTGCCGCGATTGAGGTCGCCCATCTTGGGCCCTTGATCGCCGAATTGCCCCACGGCCTTGATACAGTCGTTGGCGAAGGTGGCGTTCGACTTTCGGGCGGCCAGCGCCAGCGGGTGGCGCTTGCTCGTGCTCTTGTCGGGCGTCCGGAGCTTTTACTTCTAGACGAAGCAACCAGCGCGCTCGACACCGAATCCGAGCGCTTGATTCAAGATTCAGTTGAACGGATCGCTCGTGAACTTACCATGATCGTCGTCGCCCATCGTCTCGCGACGGTACGCAACGCTGATCATATTTATGTCATAGATCATGGCCGCATTGTTGAAAGTGGAAGCCACGCCGAATTACTCGCGCGAGGCGACCGCTACGCACGGCTCCATGGCGTCCAGGTCGAGGAGCGGCAGGTCGGATGATCGAAGCTAGCCAATTCATTGCGGCGGGCCAGGCTCGTGGCTTCGGGTTTTATTCGGGAGTTCCCTGCTCCTTCCTGACCGCGCTCATCAACGGCGTCATCGGCGATTCGTCCCTGCGCTATATCGGCGCGGTCAACGAAGGCGATGCCGTGGCAATCGCGGCAGGCGCCTGGCTGGCAGGACAAAAAACCGTCGTCATGTGTCAGAATTCCGGTCTCGGCAATGCGGTCAGCCCTCTGACATCGTTGAATTTTCCATTTCGCATCCCGACCCTTTTCATCACCACATGGCGTGGCCAACCTGGTCTAAAGGATGAGCCTCAGCACGAGCTAATGGGACAGATCACAGGCAGGCTTCTCGACGAAATGCGGATCCCCTGGCGGTCGTTCCCCAAGGAAGCTGCCGCTCTTGCACCCGCACTGGCGGAAGCCGACGCCGTGATGGCAGAGTCGCGCCTTCCGTTCGCCTTTGTGATGGAAAAAGATACGGTCACCGATACCGATCTCGATGAGCCGGTCCGAGCCACGCTTCCCCCTGGGTACTACCGCGATGCAAGCCTCGGAGGCGAGCGGCCCACCCGGATCGCCGCGCTAGAACGATTCTTGGCGACCATTCCCGATCGCGTCGGTGTCATCGCAACCACCGGAAAATCCGGACGCGAACTCTTCACGCTCGCGGATCGACACCAACACCTCTATCAGGTCGGCTCTATGGGTTGCGCGAGTTCGATGGGTCTCGGGGTCGCGTTGAACAGCGACCGCCCAATTGCCGTGATTGACGGCGACGGCGCTGCCTTGATGCGGATGGGAGCATTTGCCACTGTCGGCGCGTATCAACCGAAGAATCTCATTCATATCGTTCTCGATAACGGCGTCCATGACTCGACGGGCGGCCAAGCCACGGTTTCGGCCAGCGTCGACTTTGCGCGAATTGCCGTAGCCTGCGGCTATCGTACTGGAGTGCTCGCGGACGACCTTGCTGGATTCGAAATAACGCTGAAAGATGCCGCACGCTCGTCCGGACCGCACTTTGTTCATCTTCGCATTCTGCCTGGCTCGCTGGAAAAGCTGGGCCGCCCGACTGTATCCCCGCGCGAGGTTGCTGATCGGTTCCGTACTTTTCTCGCCTCGGATACACCCCAACGTTAGGCACCCCCTTGCCGACCTCCGGTCGGCAGGAGTAAGTGGTCGCCCTCCCCCAGAAACGGAGCCTTACCCATGGGCCAACAGGCAGCCAAACTCAGAGCCTTATTCGCGCGCGACGGCGTCGTCCGCATCGCCGCAGCTCATAACGCGCTCGGCGCCAAACTTGTCGAACGGGCCGGTTTCGACGGGGTGTGGTCGTCAAGTCTCGAGATTTCGGCATCCCGCGCCGTTCCCGACGCGGATATTTTGACCATGAGCGAGTATTTGGACGCCGCCGAATCCATGGCCGAGGTCGCGTCGATCCCGGTCGTCGCCGATGGCGACACCGGCTACGGCAACTCCAACAATGTCATCAACATGGTGCGGAAGTATGAATCGGCGGGGATCGCCGCCGTCGCCATCGAAGACAAGCAGTTTCCCAAGGTCAACAGCTTCATCCTGGGCCGTCAGGAGCTAGCCCCGGTTTCGGAATTCGTCGGCAAGATGATGGGCGCCAAAGCCGCTCAGCGTGATCCCAACTTCATGGTTATCGCGCGCTGTGAGGCACTCATCGCAGGCTGGGGTCTCGAAGAGGCGTTGCGGCGCTGCACGACATACATCGACGCTGGCGCGGATGCCATTCTGATCCACTCCAAGTCGAAGAAGCCCGATGAAATTTTCACGTTCCTCGATCGCTGGAAGAATCGCGCCCCGATCGTCGTCGTGCCAACGACGTATTACGACGTTACCGCGGCAGAATTTGCATCGCGCGGCGTCAAAATGGTGATCTACGCCAACCATGGCCTGCGGTCGGCCATCGCCGCAATTGAGAAAACCTTCGCTGAAATTCTGAGCATTGGTAGTACGGCAACCGTCGAAGATCGTATCGCGCCCATGAGTCACGTGTTCGAGCTGCAGGGCATGGCGCAGTTCCAATCCGATGAAAAGAAATTCTTATTGAGCGAACGCGGCCGCATCCGCGCCGTCGTACCAGCGGCGGGAGATCATCGCGACGAACCGTCGATGAGCGAGATCGCCGCCGATACGCCGATGGCCATGCTGGATATCGGAGGAAAGCCGCTGCTAGCCCGCCAGATGGAGGTCCTCCACCAGACCGGGATCAACGACGTTACCGTCGTGGCTGGTTACCGCGGCGACATGATCCAGGTCGAGGGAATCAAGCGAGTTTCGAATACTCGGTGGGAAGAAACAGGCAACGCCCAGTCGTTTCTCTGCGCGCCGACGGATTTCGATGGCCGGACACTAATGATCTTCTCCGACGTTATCTTCGATCGCGAGTTCATTGATCAGCTTTTGCGGGCTCCCGGAGATATCGTCCTCGCGGTCGATTCGACTTATGACTGGAAAGCGCCGCGATCGACAAAAGAGATGGACCTAGTTGAACTCGACAATCCACCCGTAAAGGGACGGCGTTCACTTGGGCCGGCGACGGCCAAGGTTCAGCGTATCGGCCAAAAGGTGCCCGCAAAGACCGCTCATGGCGAATTCACCGGACTCGCCGTCTTCACAAGGGACGGCTTGAAAGCGTTCGAAGATGCTTTTCAGGCTATTCGCGGTCGACACGGCAACGGCAACGCCGCTGGTGAGCGAGCTAGCGTAGCCGATGTTCTTGCCGAAGTCGTTGCTCGCGGGGGCGCCGTTCAATGCCACCTGGTTGGCTCAGGCTGGACCGAAATTCATTCCCTCAACGACTATAAGCTCGCCTCCTCCCGCTTTTCGACCAGACGCGGGTGAGCAAAAAAATCATCAATAGCCGACATTATGTATAAACGCCCCTCGATGGGTAACCTCCTGCGCGAGTGGACGCGCCGGCTTAAGAACGGTACTTACGCATCGGCCAACGATCTGTATCGGAAGCGGACTCGATTCGGTGAGCTCAACGAGTTCTTCAAGCGACAGATTATTTCATCCGATCGCTTTCACTATGCACCGCCGTTTTTCGCGAATCCTTTTCGCGCCGGCGAAGAGCGCACCTATTGGGAAGATTCGCAGACCTTCTTCTACGAGTACAATGAGGACGATCGTCGAGCAGAAGCGGAACGCCGGTATGCATTCATATTTGAGATGCTCAAAGAGCGTATATCGCCCAACGACACGATTCTTGATGTTGGTTGCAACCGCGGTTACTACCTGGAGCAATGGCACAAAAAGGGCTTTCACAAGCTGTACGGAATTGAGCCGCAGCGCTCAGCCGTAGAATACATTCAGACCCATCGCCCGTTCATCGATATCACTCAAGGCACATTTGGACCGGCGCGACACGATATCCCGTGTGATGTTCTATTGTTTTTTCAGTCGGTCTCCCGTGTCCCCTATCGTGACCGACTGTTCGACGCCATTGATCGCGTAGCGCGAAAGTATGTCTTCATCTGGGAACAAGAATCCATGGACGATTTCGTTCGCGACTATCATGTCGGTTTGGCAAAAAAAGGTTTCGTGTGCATCGACAAGCGCGTAGTCAACCGCGATTACATCCCGATCGGCTTCAAAGGCGCTGATGGTCCGATGATCGAGATGACCAGCCGACTAGATGTTGATTGCTTTCAAAGTCATGCCTTGTTTCGGCGGGTCGAGATCCGCCCGTAGTGTTGTCTTCCCGCTCGAATGTTCTTCTTCTGACCGTCGATACGTGGCGAGCCGATCGCCTTAGCGTATACGGCTATTCGCGACCGACGACGCCAGCCTTAGACCGCTTTGCCGAAAATGCAATCGTTTGTCGACATGCCTCTACCCTCAGCCCCTATACCCAGCCGGCCTGCGTTCAACTCTTCACATCAAGCCGACCATTGTCCTACGGCGGATATGATCGCGGCGCAGTTGGCCGGCCGACGACGCTGTTTAAGCATTTCCGCAACGCCGGTTGGCGGACGTTTGGACTCAGCACCATAGATTGGGTTAGCCCTTATTACGGCTACGGCGATGCCTTTGACGAAAGCGGTGGAACGTTTCTGCTCAACGCGCTCGTTGGGGCCGCTGTCGCTAACATGCGCGACACTCTCCGACTGTATGGCGAACGGCGCATTGAGCGCGACCATATGCTCTCCATTGCGGTTCCGGTTGTGCGCCGGCTATTCGAGAGCGTTGAGCTTTACAGCACAGAAACGTTGCGGCGATCCAGCACGTTGCGGCACGATTTTCCGGACGCGAAACCCGTTACTGATAGTTATGACCTAGATCGCGTGAGCGCTCTGGTGCGCCGCCATCGAGAAAATTTCGAGCGCGACCCCACAGAATATATTGAACGGCACCTCCTTCCTGTCCCACAGCCACACGAATGGCTAGCTGCTGAATGGCACTTGTATCGATCGCCATTGGCGCTCGCGAACGAAGCATTGTTTCGGTTCTCTAATCGGCTTGTCGCGTTATTTAATCCGAAGCTTGCGGCACTCCGATCCCGTCGTTTTCGCCCCGCACTCGACGCCCATGCAATCGCCGACAAATTGATACGTTGGCTTCATGATCACGATACTGATCGGCCATTTTTTATTTGGGCCCATTTCAAAGACACTCATCAGCCCTACGTCGCGGGGCCAGGACGGCAGTGGTACCGGCACGTTCCTAGTATTCTTGCAACACTTGGCTATCCTGGGACCATTGACGCCGGAATGGCGTTTCACGCTCCACGTGTCGCCGACGACATGCAGGCGCTTTCTGCGCTCTACGACACCGCGGTCTGGTCTACCGACGACGCCATGGGGCAGATTTTGGCTGCCCTGGACACCCTTAACCTTACCGACTCCACGGTCGTTGGAATATGCGGCGATCACGGCGAAGAACTAGGAGAACATGGTGATTACGGACATCTCACCATGCATTACGAACACAACACGCGCATCCCAATGCTGTTCCGACGAGGACGAGGAGAAGCAAGGCGCATTGATGGATTGGCATCATCTCTCGATTTTGCCCCGACAGTCGCGATGCTTGCCGAAATCAGTCCAGCTGATGGATGGGAGGGCGGGGCCGTAACGAGCGAGCCCGTAGCTCGGCGAGACGAGATCGTTTTAGAAACGTTCTGCCGTGGAAACTGCGATTTCGACTATCGGCCGCTCTACATGGGCGTCCGAACTCGCACCCACAAATATCTTTGGAAAGAGTACCAGGACCCAACCCACGCGACAGGCACCTCTGAACCTGAGCTATATGACCTCGAGTCGGATCCCGACGAAACCAAGAATCTCTATCATTCACGACACCATCTAGTTCCGGCGATGAACGCAACCATCATACGACGGCTTACCGAGATACCTGAAATTCGGAGAGAACGGATTCACGCGGCCTTCGACCCAATTTTGCATGATCCAATAGTATGAGCTTGACAATGGACGGCCTCGACATCTTTGCATGTCCAATGTGTCAACCGGCTGACTTGATTCGCGAATCGGACAATTACGTCTGTTCGTCGTGCCATGCGCGATACGCCATCCGCAACAACGCCCCCATTCTCCTCCGTGCCGATTCGGCGGTGTTGGCGGCTGAAGCGGATCGCGCTCAGTTCTGGAATGCGGGCTGGGAAAAGCGAAGCCGTGAGTGGCTCAACCTCGATCGCGACGGCCTGATCGCTCTTCGCCAATCCTTTGCCGACGCGCTCCGCCGCGAAGCCTACCCGTCCGTCGTTGACGTCACGCAGGATCGCGTGCGTGGCAAAGTCTTCCTCAATATCGGTTGCGGCGGCGGCCTGGAAGGTTTGTTGTTCGCGGGTTATGGCGCCCACTATTTCGGCGTTGATGTGTCGTTCAATGCGGCTCGCTACACGACCGAACTGGTACGAAAAGCAGGTTTTCAGGGAATCGCCGCGCAAGGCGAAGCGGAGCATTTACCCGTCCGCAATTCGTCGGTCGATTTTCTGTACTCGAACGGGGTCCTCCACCACACGCCGAAAACGGAGGCGACGTTGACCGAGGTCCATCGCGTCCTGAAATCGGGGGGGACTGCGATGATCGGACTTTATCCGACCTATTCGGTTCACTTCCTGACCTATCGGCTGAAGGGCCTTCTGGCGGGAAAATGGGGCCGTCGCTCCTATGCCGACTGGTTGCACGGGATCACAGAACTGGAATGGAAGACGGACGGTCGTGAGAACCGCTGGACCAAGACCTACACGCGAAGCGAATTCGCCGCCATGCTTCGGCGCGCCGGCTTTCGCGATATCACCATTGGCCAGATTCACTTTCAGCTTAAAGAGTTGCCCATTCTTGGAAAATTGATCCACCGGTATCTGCCCGCAGGAATTGCCGAACGGCGTGGCGGGCGCTTTGGCGGAATGTTGATGGCCACTTGCCGTAAGACGTGATCGACAGATCACGACGATGAACGTCGTCTACGACTTGGTGTTCTTCGCCAAAGAACCGTTCGGTGGAATCTCGCGGATGTGGATGGAGTTGTTCCGGCGCATACCGGGATCGCCGGTCGACCCCGCGTTTATCGTCGGTCCGTCCGACAATCTCGCGCAAAAATACCTCGAATCGCAACGGTACCTCGGCGGTCGCGTCGAGCACGAGCCGCGCGTCGGTTTCTTCGGAAAGCTCGCCCTTCTGGGTGCTTGGCGTTCGCTAAAATTGCTGACTCTAAATCGGAGAGTGGGCGCCGACATTTTCCACTCGACCGACTACATAAACCCGCTCGTGACGTGGGGCTCCATCAAGATCGTCACGACGATCCACGACATGGTGTTTTGGGATCAAGCCGATCGGTTCACAAAAAACATTTGGTTCTGGGATAAGCGATGGTCGACCTACCACGCACTAAGAGTATCTGATCGCGTCGTTACGGTTTCGGAAGCTTCACGCGATCGAATCGTCGCGCGGTTTCCCTGGGCGGCGCGCAAGATCGCGGTCATTCCCCATGGCCTCGATGATTCGTTTCGACGGGTGGCAATTCGCCAAACAAAGGACAAGCGATTCTTGTTCATCGGAAGCCGCAACTGTTACAAGAATTTCGACCTTCTGGTTGACGCCTTCGCGCGATTTTCCCGCGACCTGCCCGACTGGACACTTCACGTCGTCGGTGAGAACGCGTCGAGTCGCGCCGGAGAAGCCGAGCTTTATCGGCGGCTGGGGATTAGCGACAAGATCGTCGATCATGGGTTGATCGGACAAGCCGATCTTGTCGATCTCATGAGCCGGGTCGGTGCCATCGTCATCCCATCGTTGAACGAGGGCTTCAATTTTCCGCTTCTCGAGGCCATGGGCGCGGGTGCTCCGGTGGTGAGTTCAGACATTCCAGCCTCTCGCGAACTAGGGGAGGGCCATGTCCGATTCTTCCCAATGCACTCCGTCGACTCTCTGGTGACGGCGTTACGCGACGTGGCCGAGCGCCCGCCCAGCACAGCACAGCTGCTCGCAGCCCAGGCGCACGCACGGAGTTTTACCTGGGACCGAAGCTTCACGCGACTCGTCGAGGTCTATGAGTCGGTGTTAAGCGGTAAGGCGGCATGACGAGCCTCTGGCGTAGAGTTCGCGCCGCCGTCCTGCTATCGGCCAAGATTCATCATCGCGCCCTCTACAATTGGCTGAAGGGCGAACCCGAGCTTCGCGCAATCAAATATCTCTGCGATCCAACACGCAGCGCCCTCGATGTCGGCGCGAATGTTGGCATCTATACGTATTTTTTGCGCCGCCATGCCCGACGCTGCTACGCGATCGAACCAAATCCGATGCTCATCGATATCTTGAGGCAAAGCTTCGGCGATTCCGTTGAAATCCTGCCCTTGGCTCTCTCGGACAAAATCGGACCAACGCGTTTGCGACTTCCCACCATCGATGGAATCTCCGACCACGGCCGCGCGACGATCGAAGACGCCAACCGGTTCGACGGATATGACCCCACCGTGATCGATACCAGCGCCGCTCGCCTGGATGACCTCGATATCGATTCGGTCGGCTTTATCAAAATTGACGTCGAGGGGCACGAAATGGCGGTGCTGAACGGCGGGCGGACGCTTCTCGAACGCGATCGGCCCGTCCTGCTGATCGAATCTGAGGAGCGTCATAAAACAGGCGCGCTCGGCGAGCTATTCGGATTTCTGGATCATCGCGGCTATAGAGCTTACTTCCATCTCGATGGTCGCTTTCAGTCCACCGAGATTTTTGATGCCGCGATCCATCAAAGGCCTGACAATGTCGGCGACTACGGTGTCGCCCCGGGACGAACCTGTATCAACAATTTTCTGCTCGTACCGAACGGTTCAACTCGCGACCGATTGGCCGCGCAACTAGGTCTTAGCGAGCCACGATGATCGCAACCGCCACCGCTATATGCCGAATCTGCGGAAGTGATCGTCTCGAGCCACTCGACGTCGATTCGTTTTTGATTCCGGCGACATCCTTCGCCCCTGACATTCACGATTACGAGAATCACATCTGCGGCGGCTGCGGAGTAGTCTTTGGTAGCCCCCCAATCGAGGACGAGCGGCTGCGCGAACACTACGCGTCCGAGTACTGGCGGACCGTACATGCTCTCGAATTGGGCGGCCGGCACATCGACTTACCTCTCGATTTCGACGCCGGACCCCTAAGCTTTCAACGCGTCCATGGGTTTTTCGAGACCGTGACACGGGTCGCGGCGCGACACCCCGATGTCGTGCCAACCCCTCGCGATCTCGTTATCGATTACGGTGCCTACCAGGGCTTATTTCTTCATGGCGTACACGAGCTTTGGGGGGCCCGCTGCATCGCCTATGACCACAATGCGAAAGGCATCGAGTTCGCTCAACACTTCTTGGGTTTCGCGGAATCACGGGTGGCGACTGATATCCTGCGCGACACCTTCGGCGAACGCGCGAAGTACGTCACCGTTCTTCACACACTGGAACATTTGACCGACCCCGTTGCATTTCTCGAGCACGTCCGCACACAAGTTCTGGCGCCGGACGGATATCTTTATGTCGAGGTTCCGAACCTCTACGGATTCCCGCTCAACGATCCGCTTCATCTCTTTAGCTATTCGCAAGATAGTCTGCGCCGGCTCTTCGCGCGGGCCGGGTTCGAGACCATCGAGACCGCGACCTCAGGATTTCCGCCACGGCCGGACTTTCTTTGCCAAAATGATTCCGAATATCTGATTGGTTTGGCGCGGCCAGCGTTACCCGAGGCGAGAATGCTAAGCGGCAACGTCGATCTTGGCGAAATTCGGCGCACGCTGCGACGATCGTGGCGACGTCATGCGTGGGGTGGATTGCGTCGGCAAGGCGGCCGTGCAGTAAGGGAAACGGCGCGCCTTGCCTATTACTTTTTGTTCGCCGGAATTCTCGAAGCGATTTCGCCAGCACTGGCACTCGGCCTCGCTCGACGCCTTGGCTTTCGGCGTAATCCAACGGTCACGAGCTCATCCGCGGACAGGCGCTGATGTCGCTGTCGTTCTCGCGCCTTACAACTCGGTCTATGTCGAGAACGTTGTGACGCGCCCGGCCTGGGGGATTGTCATCGAAGCCGCGGCCGCCATGCGGCGTGCCGCGCGCGACGCCAGTGTCCCCATTATCGGATCCTTCGATCCGCAGGCGGTGGCTTGTGATCGAGCAGATTTCTTTGACACCCATCATCCGAAAGTAAGCTGTTACGCGAAGGTTTTTGCGGCGTCGCCTCCATCCGTATTGGGCCGCCACTGATGGCCGACGTCGTCGCCGTGGGCCCTACAGCGAGGCTCCCGATCCACCGAGGACACATCCTCGGGATCGCCGCATTCTTGATACTGCCCCTCGCGTTCTACACGCCGAAGGGAATCGCGCCGCTGTTCATCGGCACGGCCATTCTGACGGCGATCGTCGACGCAGTCCGGCGCCGTACGTGGCCTACGATCGGTGGAGACTTCGCCGTCGCGCTCTGCGCTTTTACGATCTGGACCGCGGTCAGTGCGCTGTGGTCGGTCGCGCCGGCACGCTCCGTAGAAGGCGCCGCGGGAGTCGGCGCGATGACCTTAGCGGGACTCGTTCTTGTCGGTATCGCGCGACGGCTTGATCCCCTCGAGCGGGCGTTTGCCGAACGCGCTGTTATCGCCGGAGGAATATTCGCCTTTGTCGCGCTCGGAATAGAGTTCCTGACCGATGCGGGAATCTTCCGTGCCGGCCTCGCGTTGGTCGGCCTTCGCGTCGTCACGCCCGTTCCGATCCTGGTCGACGAGGTCTTCAAGTACGGAAATCTCTTTGCCATCGCCTCGTTGTACGTGTGGGTCTGGCTCACCGTCCTCGTGCGGCGCGGGTTGCATATACTGGTTTTCGTCTTTGCTCTCGTCGTTTTGGGACTTTTCTTTCGTGCTGACGTCGAGGTACCGCTCATCGCACTTGGCGGCGGGACACTTATCTTTCTAGTCGCTCTGGCGATACCGCGATTGCTGGGCAAGACGTTGCTACCGATCTTGCTACTCGGAATGCTGGCGGCACCGACGTTGGTGTCGCTGCTGCCACCGATCGACCAGTTCGTCCGCGCCCATCCCTATCTATCGCCGTCGGCGTATAGCCGGGTCGATATCTGGCTTGCCGCGACCGGCTACATCCAAGAAAAGCCGATACTGGGATACGGGATGGACAGTTCGCGGCGCCTGCCGGGGGCGCAAGACAAAATCCTGCGACGTTATCCGACCGTCGAAGGACGGCTGGATTGGCAAACGGCACTTGAACGCATTCCGCTGCACCCCCACAACTTGTTCCTACAGCTCTGGGTCGAACTGGGCGTGGTCGGGGTCATCCTTGGCTTCGTAGTGCTTGCCGCCTTGCTACGCGCTATTGCGGCAGTTCCGTCACGGATGGACCGCGCCCTGAGTTACGGCATCTTTGCGACCGGGCTCGCCGTAGGGCTCGCCAGTTTCGGGGCTTGGCAATCCTGGTGGCTCGCGGCGCTCTGGCTAACTGGCGCGTTGGCCGCGGCGAACTTCGA
Source organism: Rhodospirillales bacterium (assembly GCA_009691105.1). Taxonomy (GTDB): domain Bacteria; phylum Pseudomonadota; class Alphaproteobacteria; order Rhodospirillales; family SHVU01; genus SHVU01. The sequence continues at coordinate 11,681 of SHVU01000012.1, read as the reverse complement.
TGTCCGAACCGATAAGCACCCTGAGATCGCGCGATGACGATGCGCCGCATCCTTCGCATTATCGGCGTTAACCTGCTCCGCCTTGTTCTCGTGGTGGCGATTCCCGAGGCCGGACTACGCGTTATTCACCCGGAATGGGATGAATATTCGAGCGCCCGCTTTATGGAGCGAGCAACACTCGCCGGCTATCCGCCCTTCGCCATCGGCCGCCCCGGCTTCGATGACTATTTTTCCCAAAACAACGGCGACTTCCGCGTCCGTATTTCCATCAATGACTTCGGATTACGCAATGCCGAACCGGTTGAGGCCGCCGACGGTCGCCTTTGGGTCGTCGGTGATTCGATGTCCTTCGGCTGGGGCGTAGCGCGCGACGAGATATTTACAGAAGTCATTGGACGTAACGCCGGCGTGCCAACCTACAACGTCGCAAGCCCAGGCGCCAGCGTCTGTGGTTATCAGGCCTTGTTGGCCCGCATGCCCGCAGCCGTTAAACCACGCGCCGTAATCGTCGGGCTCGTCATCGAGAACGACATCTTAGACTACCGCTGCCACGAAGCGGCCGGGTTGGCACAGTCGGCATCCCCACCGCCCAGCCTTTCCATCATTGGAGCCGCCAAGCGATTTCTTACCGATCACTCGGCTCTCTATAATTATACCGCCGTCGTTCTGAAGCGCTACGCCGTCGTCAATGACGTATTAGTCGCGCTCGGCATGGTCGAGCGCGAGCACGCCTACCATGAATCTTTCGACCCCCAGGAAACGGCAGCCCATATCCGCAGCACCGCAGACGCGTTGGCCGAGCTTCGCGCCAGATTTGCACCGAACGTCCATTTTGCCGTGCTGATCGCTCCGGCGCGCTTCGAAATCCGCGACGGAGCCTCATTCCATGCCGGATTGCGCCGGGCGACTACCGAAGCGCTGACGGCTCGCGGTATCGACGTGATCGACCCCTTTCCGGATTTAGTGGCCGCCGGCTTCGGGCCGACGCATTTTGCCCACGACGGACATTGGTCGCCTCTCGGTCATCGCATCGCTGCCCAAGCCGCCACAGGGTGGGTGATGACGCATATCGCCCGGAAATGATCACGTGTCGATGATCCAAGCGCTGGCCCGGAAGGCCCGCCAGCTCGCTTCGGATCCAATCTTGCGGCGCTGGCTGGCGGGTCGCGCCATGGGACGTTTTCCATCCGAGCCGACGTTCGCCCGGCATTGCCCGCCGTATCTCAAAGACCTGCTGCCGCTTGAGGCGGAATTGCCGAACACCTCGTTCTCGGCGCTAGCAAGCGAGCCCCCCAGAACCACGATTGGGCTTCCGTTGCCTGGCGAGACGGTCCGTCTCCAGCCGGGAGAGGAAGGACAGTTCTTCGCTCGCAGTTTCGCAGACGCCGAGACCGCTATCGCGGTTCATCGTTTTGCGTGGTTGCCGCTACTCCCCGATGCCGACCCGGCCTGGGTAGGAATTCTTTGGAAAGCGTGGCGCGAACGCTTTGGCGAGCTTCGGTCCGGGATCACCTGGCATCCCTATACGGCCGCCGAACGCGCCATCAATATTTTGAATTACGCGCGCCGGGTAGGACTCCCCGGACCAACCCACGACACTCTGGCGGCCCTCGCCGGTCACGCGCCGGCCATCGCCGAACGGTTGGAATATTTCGGCGACCACCACACGTCCAATCACCTCGCCAACAACGGGCGAGGTTTATTTCTTCTTGGGCTTCATCTTGGCTTGCCTCGCGCCACGGCAATCGGCGCGAAGATTCTTCTCGCCGAGGCCGAGCACATCCTGATGGCATCGGGCGTGCTGCGCGAAGGATCGAGCCACTATCACTTACTCCTGACCCGGGCTTACACGTCAGCCTGGCTCGCCGCTCGTCGCCACGACCGGCCGGAAGCGGCGGCATTCGAATCGATCGTCTCCAGGATGATGGCCGTGATCCCGAGGCTTGCTCTTCCGGGCGGTTTTCCGCTGATTGGCGACGTATCGCCGGATTGTCCGCCGGCATTCTTGATGGGCCTTCTTCCGAAAGCGGCGCCGCAATCCGACTGGCTTAGAGATCTCGGCGACGACCGCTCCGTCTTTATGGAACTGCGTGACCGGGTCCCACCAATCAGTATCGAACAATTGGCTGCCGACGGCTGGCTCCGCTCCGATGTTGGCCCGTGGTCGGGATTGTGGCATGTCGCACCCGAAGGTTTCGCCGCCATGCCCGGCCATGGTCACCAGGACACCGGCAGCTTCGAGCTTCATTACGAATCGCTTCCGGTGATTCGCGATCCGGGACGCGGCGCCTATGGCGACACCGGCGACGCGGCACGCTTTCGCTCCGCTGCCGTCCACAATGGCGTCACCGTCGACGACAATGATCCCTTTCCTCCGAACAAGCCCTATTACGATCCGGCTTTCCGTCGCGCCGTTGCCGGACCGGCGCCGCGCCCGTATCGAGACGAGAACCGCGTCACTGTCGAACACCATGGATTCGCGCGGCTCCGGAATGTTGGTCGTGTCACGCGCTCGTGGCACTTCGACGGATCGAGCGTTCGCCTCGACGATAACCTGGAAGGAGCCGGGCGCCGACGTCTCTGCCGGCGCCTGCACACGACGCTTTCGGTTGAACGAACGGGTGATGCTATCGTTCTTACGAACGGGTCAAAGCGCTTTCGTCTTGTATCCGATCAACCGGCCCAAACGCGGTCGACGACTTATTGGTCGGCCTATGGCCTGGGCGAACCCGCGACCGTCATCGAAATCGCCGAATACGCAGCATTGCCGTGGACCGCGACACTGAAGATCGAAGCTATCTGAGATGAGGTCCGCCGACGTCAGTGTGATCCTTCCAGCATTTCGCGCCGAAGCGACGATTCGTCGCGCCCTGGCCTCGGTGGCTGCGCAGACGCTGCGCCCGAAGGAAGTCGTCGTCATCGATGATGGCTCGTCCGATCGCACCGCTGACGAGGCCCGCGCCATGGCCGGCGCGCTCGGCAGCATCACGCTTCGCGTTTTTCGCCAGGATCACGCCGGGCCGGGCGCCGCCCGTAACCGCGCCCTCCGCGAGGCCACCGGAACCTTCGTGGCCTTTCTTGACGCCGACGACGAGTGGCTGCCCGCCAAGATCGCGCGCAGTATCGCCTTCCTGACCGAGGATCTGGTTCTGGTCGCCCACGATGGCATCATCGTAAGTGCCGATGGCGCGCAAAGCTTGAACGCCTGCGCTCAACGCTTCGTCGAGCACCGAGATCCCTTCGTCACGCTATATCGTAAAGGCTTCATCGATACCTGCAGCGTCGTCGCTAGACGCGATACCGTCATCGCCGTCGGCGGTTTCGACGAGTCCCTCCCCAATGCCCAGGACTTCGATCTTTGGCTCAAGATGCTGGCCCAGCCTGGAAACCGCTTCCTCGTCTTCGCGGAGGCCCTCGTCCGCTATCACCTGACGCCGGGCAGCGTCATGAGCCACGTCGATCGACGCCTCGCCTGCTGTCTTACAATCGCCGGCCGCTACATTCCAGCGTTGAAGGCACGGCCCGGAGCGGTACTGGCGAGCGTGATTTTCCGTGGTCTGGCCATTCATCACGAGGCCGCCGTCGCGCATTGGGGTCGTGGCCGATTGTTCAACGCGCTTCGCGTTTTGCTCAGCGCGCCGCTTCATCTTCTTGGTTTGACGTTGGACACGCTCCTGCCAAATCGTGATGTCCCTGCTCGCAAACCCATATTGGCTGCGGCATGGCTATGGATCGTCTTCGCCGCGACCGCCTATCTCGTGCAGTTCCGAGGCCTGATCGACCCGATCTTGCGAGCCCTGGGGATCGCCTGATGGCCGAGCTCGTCGTTCTGTTTCAGATCGCAGCTTGCGTCGGGTTCGGCGCGGCTACGCTGCAGTGCTTCGGGGTGCTCGCCACCCTTGAGTCCCGCGAGCGATTGCCGTGGTCCTTCGCCGTTGGCCTGGGAATTCTTGGCTGGCTCCTCTTTCCCATCGGGATCAGCGCGCATTTCACCGGCGCATCCTTCGTCGTCCTTCTCGGAATCGGAGTCCTTCTGCTTCCCTGCATCGGACGTTCGGCGATTCCCGACCTGTCCGGACAGTGGCGGTGGATCGAACACGTTCTTTTGGCAGTTCTGGCTCTCGCCATCATCTTTGATTTTGCCGAGGGCTTATCACCGCCCGCGGACGCCGACTCTCTGGCTTACCATTTTGCGCTTCCCCGCGACTTCATCGCTGCGGGGCGGATCGAGTTCATGCGCCGCGCCGTCGACGGGGCAGCACCGCTGTTGGTCCAGATGACCTATGCCACGGTGCTCGCGCTAGGCGGCGAGAGAGCGTTGACGTTGTGGACCTTCGCCAGCGGATGGGGTCTCGGCGCCCTGTTCTACGCTATCTGCCGGCGGCATCTTGAGAGGGCCTGGTCTTTGGCTGCAACGGCGGTCCTCATGACCGTGCCGGCGATCATCTATGGCGCGGGCTCCGGCCAGGTCGAAGTCCGGCTGGGACTCTTTGCTCTGGTCGCTGCCGCCTCGGCGGCCCGATCACTGCGGCAGAACGACATTTCTCACGCTGCCCTCGCCGGGATGGCGGCCGGTTTTTATGCGGGTGGGAAATATCTCGGCCTTTTGTTCGTCGCCACCGTCGGCCTGGTGATTCTCCTTGGGCCGGGTTGGCTGAAACGGGGGGCCGCATTTGGCGTAGCGGCCCTGATCGCCGGAGGCCAATGGTACGTCTGGAACTGGATCAACAGTGGCGATCCGGTCTTTCCCATGCTGTACGGATGGCTCCCCGACGTCCGCTATTGGGACGCCGCCCACGCCGAGTATTTCAAGGAGATGTTCTTCGCGCAGGAACGTGCTGTTCCCATCGACCTGCTCTGGCTGATCCTCTACCCGTTCTGGGCAACCCTCGCGCCGGCAGTCATGTTCGAATCGGGACGGACCGGCTTCGGACCATATCTTTGGATAGTTCTGCCCTTCGCGATCGCCGGCCTGATTCGGTATCGCGCTCGTCTGCGCAGCAGCGAACTCCTGCCGATCGCGGCCGTCGCCATCCTTTTTTATGTCGCCTGGTTCGCGTCAGGCTCATCGCAGCGCGTTCGTCACCTGGTGCCCATTTTGCCGCTTGTCGTCTTGCTCATGACGGTCGCGGCCCGCCGATGGGCTAACGATCCTTTTCGAGCCCGACCCCTCGCTGCAGCCTTTGCAGTCGTTCTCGGAGTTCAGTTCGCCGCTCAGGGCTTATTCACGATCAATTTCGCGCGTTATCTCATCTCGGGAGAAAGCCGGGATGAATTTCTCGAACGTAACGTTGCTATCTATCGACCAGTTCCTTGGATCAATGCCCATCTCAAGCCCAACGATCGATTGCTCCTGGAGGAACGCCAGCTCCTGTATCCGATCGAGAAGCCGACATTCCTGGCCCACGCTGTCTACGATGCCCGCGTCGATCTGACGCCGAGCGCTACTAATCTCAACAAATTCTTTGCTGAAATGAAAACGCTCGGCATTACGCATATCTTGGCCCAGACGCCACCCGCTGACACCCGCCTCGATGAGATCGCCCGTCGTCTCGTCGAAGCCGGCTGCGCCCGGGCCGCCGACACCGTGGCCTCGCGCTTCATCGCCTCACGTACCTTGCCGTCGTTTGAATCCGTTCCACAATCCATGACCGTCTTCGCCCTCGATCGAGGTGCTAGCTGTCGACTAGACCGCTAGAGAGCCACGTACCTTGCCGAAAACTCCCCGCTCTGGTAGACGGCCAGTGTTTGCGCGCAGTCAGGCGGCACCAGCACCCATGACCCTGTCCATCATCATCCCCTGTTACAACGAGACCGCGACGCTTGCCGCCGTCATCGCGCGCGTGCTCGCTGCCGATACGCGCGGCTTGGAAAAAGACATCGTCATCATCGACGACGGTTCGACCGACGAGTCTGTGGCCACGGCCCAGGCAATTGCCAAGAATGAACCTCGGATTCGTGTCGTTCTTCATGGTGTGAACCGCGGCAAGGGAGCGGCGATCCGTACCGGCGTCGCCGAGGCGCTGGGCGAGATTGTTTTGGTTCAGGACGCCGATCTCGAATACGACCCGCAGGATTACGCCAAGCTCCTCGAGCCGATCGTCGCCGGGCGCGCCGACATTGTGTACGGCTCGCGTTTTAAAGGTGGCGAAAGCACTCGAGTCCTCTATTTCTGGCACATGGTTGGGAACAAGCTGCTGACGCTTCTGTCCAACATGCTGACCGACGTGAACCTCACTGACATGGAGACCTGCTACAAGGTCTTCCGTGCCGACATCCTGAAGCGGATCACGCTTGTCGAAGACCGCTTTGGATTCGAGCCCGAGATCACCGCCAAGATCTGTCGGTTGCGGCCGCACCCGCGCCTCTACGAGGTCGGCGTCACCTACGCCGGGCGCACTTACGACGAAGGCAAGAAGGTTACGTGGCGCGACGGTCTATCGGCGCTGCGCTGCATCGTCCGCTACAACCTCTTTCCCTAGTCCCACCCCCATCAATGTGCGGTATCGCCGGATCGACCCTAGCCGACCGGGCGACGTTGCTCGCCATGAGCGAGCGGCTGCGCCTTCGCGGCCCCGACGCGTCGGGGCTGTGGCAGGACGAGCACGGCCCCGGCGGCCTCGCCCATACCCGCCTCAAGATCATCGATCTATCCGCTGCCGCTGCGCAGCCCATGGTCTCGGCCTCCGGGCGGTATGTGCTTGTCTTCAACGGCGAGATCGTCAATTTCCGGACCCTTCGCGCCGAGCTTGAATCCCAAGGCGAGCGTTTCCGCTCGACCAGCGACACCGAAGTCCTGTTGGCGCTCTGGGCCCGCAATGGTGCGGCGGCCCTTCGACAGATCTCCGGCATGTTCGCGTTCGCCGTCTGGGACCGAGAGCAACGCGAGCTCGTCGTTGTTCGCGATCGCCTCGGCATCAAGCCGGTGGTCTACGCGCCGCTGGCGGACGGCGGTCTCGCCTTCGCGTCCGAAATTGCGGCTCTCAAGGCCCATCCCGGCATCGATCTTGGTGTCGATCGCGACGCCATCTCCGAATATCTGGCCTGTCTCTACATCCCCGCGCCGCGCACGATTCACCGCGGCATTCGGAAATTGCCCCCGGGCCACCTTTTGCGCTGGCGCGACGGGCGGACGACGGTCGAGCCCTACTGGCAACCCCGGTTCGAAGGCCACGGCACCATTTCATTTGATGAGGCCGTCGCGCGGACCCAAGCCATCCTGGGCCATGCCGTTGCCGAACATATGGTAGCGGATGTTCCTATCGGCTGTTTTCTGTCGGGCGGCGTCGACAGCTCGGTCATCGCCGCCCTGATGGCGGGTGCGGCCAAGCGCGCCGGCGCCCCGCCGATCAAGACCTTCACCGTCGTTTTCCCCGAAGCCGCGTATGACGAGCGCGGCCCGGCCCGAGCTGTCGCGCAGCATCTCGGCGCCGAGCATCGCGAGCTCGAGGCGACGCCAGCCCTCGGCCGCTTGCTCGACGAGCACATCGCCACGTTCGGCGAACCCTTCGGTAATCCCACCGCTCTTCTGGTTCACGACTTGGCGCGGCTCGCCCGCCAGCATGTCAGCGTCGCCTTGGTCGGCGACGGCGGCGACGAAGTGTTCGCCGGCTATCCACGCTATCGCGGCGGGCTTCTGGCCAAAACCTATCGGCGAATTCCGCGAATCGTGCGGCGCGGCATCATCGAGCCCCTTGCCCGTCGAATTCCGGAAGATCAGAGCGGACGGCACGGCCCGCGTCGCATCCGTGAGTTCGTGGCGGGCGCGTCGCAAACCGATTCCGCAATGTATGCGTCGTGGGTCGAATACTTTTCGCCCGAAGAGCGCGGTCAATTGCTGGGGCTGTCTGGAATTCCGACGCATCCGATTGCCGCGGCATACGACAGTCTTGGATCCCGCCATCCGCTTGACGCGATGCAAGAAACCGACGTCCGAACGTTCCTTCCGGGAAATATTCTCGCCTATGGCGACGCCATGAGCATGCGCCATTCTCTGGAACTCCGTCTGCCGCTTCTCGATCACCGCGTCGTCGAGGCCGTTGGAGAGATCCCGGCGGCTCTTCGTGTCAAAGGCGGGTCGAAGGCCATCCTTAAGGCCATAGCGCGACGGTTGCTGCCGCCGGCCCTCGTCGATCGGCCGAAAGTCGGGTTCAATCCACCGCTGAGCGTGTGGCTGAAGCGCGATCTCGGCCGCGTTGTCGACGAGCGCCTTACGCCACAATCCATGGCCACGCTCGGTATCGATTGGACGCCGGTCGCAACGCTTCTCGCCGAACATCGAACCGGCGGCCGGGATCACGCCTTGAAAATCTGGGCGCTTCTCGCGCTCGACTCCTGGCGGACACAGCAGTGAGCCTTGCCGCTGATTTTCGAACGCTTCGCTATCTTCGGCGTGACCAGGTCTTCGGGCGGATCGCTTCGCGTCTTCAACGCCCTTGGCACGCCTCACCGCTATATGCCCAGCTCTGGCTTGCCCCAAACGACTCCTCTGAATTTAAACGGTTCGCGCCGTCGCTCTGGCCGGGCGATGTCGAAAACGGGCGCCGTATCCGCGATGGCCGTATTCGACTTCTCAATCGCGAGCGTCCCTTTGGCTTAGGAAGCTGGCAGGCCGCCGACGAGCCGCTTCTGTGGCGGTTCACACTCCACTATTTCGAATGGCTTGCCGATCTCGAGTCCTTGAACGACGAGGGGGCTCGAGCCCAAGCCCGAGCCCTGATCGAGGATTGGATCACAGCGCATCCACAGCCCCGTGGACTCGCCTGGCATCCATACCCGTTAAGCCTCCGGGTCTTCGCCTGGCTTCGTCATGGCGCATTCCTAACCGAAGGCGCGACACCCGCCTTTACGAAGCAACTTGCGACGAGCCTGGATCGCCAAGCCCGTCATTTGAGCCGCGTTGTCGAGCGACACCTGGGCGGCAATCATCTGATCAAGAACCTGAAGGCGTTGATCGCGGCAGGCTTGTGTCTCAAAGACCGCGAGAATCTGGTCGCGCCGGCTCTCGCCGAGCTTGAATCCGAAGTCGCCCACCAGGTCCTCGCCGATGGCGGTCACTACGAACGCTCGCCCTCGTACCACTTGCAGGTTCTCATCGATCTCATCGATCTCCAGGCCGTTCTTGCCGAGCGCGGACCCGTCCCCTGGCTCGCCCACGCCATCACACGGATGGGTGCGGCGCTTGCAACATTTTGCCTTGGCGACGCGCGTCTTGCGCTGTTCAACGATGGCGAGGTTGGGCGGGCCGACCTGATCGCGGCTGTTAGGAAGCGTCTCGGCGGCACGACGAAGCCGCTCGGGACCCTTCCGGAGTCCGGATATCACCGTTTGGAAGCGCGCGACACGATCGCCGTCCTGGATGCTGGTCTCTGCGGGCCGGACGACCTGCCCGCTCACGCCCATGCCGACATGCTGTCGTTCGAATTCAGTGACGGACCGGCCCGCGTCGTCGTCAACGGCGGAACCTACGCGTATCAAGATGGCCTCTGGCGAAATCGCCTGCGCGGTACCGCAGCGCACTCCACTGTCGAAGTCGACGGGCAGAATTCTGCCGAAGTCCATTCCGTCTTCCGACTAGGGCGGCGACCGCGCAACGTGTCCGCAACGCGGACGGAAACGAATGTCGCGATTACGGTCGAAGGCAGCCATGACGGCTACCGGCATCTCGGGGTCATCCATCATCGCAAGATGGCGCTGTCGCGGGACGGCCGGATCCTGGAAGGCGAGGACCGGATCGAAGACGATCGGCCGGACCCACCGTTGCATCGGGTCGCGATCCGCTTTCATCTGCATCCGGACGTCCAAACCGACATGGCCACCGATGGGCGTTGGTGGTTGACGCTTCCAACCGGGGCGCGGTGGAGCTTCCACGCCTTTGGGCATTCGTTTCGGCTTGAATCGAGTCCCTATGCGCCGGCCTTCTACGATCGCCGGTGGGGGCGTCAGATCGTGATCGAGACCCGGGCGGCGCGCGGCCGGTGGCGCTGGCGCTTCCTTAAGGACTAAGGGCGCTTTGCCGCATAGCGGCCCCTTCGCTATAAATCAGTCATGACGTGGTTCGACGCTACAATTGTCTTCGTGGCTGCGTTGATCGCCTCGGGCATCGGAACGGGACTTGTGCTGAGGGCACTTCGACGCTTCGAGGTGCTCGACCGACCGAACACGCGATCCAGTCACGTCGTGCCGACACCGCGCGGCGGCGGGATCGCCGTTATCCTCGTGATCATCGCCATAACATTTGCCATCAACGCGGCGCAGGGATCGATCCAGGACGATACGGTTCTTGCAGCAGTCGCGGCGATCCTAGGGCTCGCCCTTGTCTCATGGCTCGATGACCTCAAAGGGGTTTCCGTCCTCGTCCGACTCGCCGCTCAAGTCGTCGCGGTTGTCGGCGGGCTCGTCGTCATGGGCCCTGATCGGCTGTATTTCGACGGCATTCTTCCGCCCGTCGTGGATGCGGTCGGGGCGGCGCTTCTGTGGGTGTGGTTCTTAAACGCCTTCAATTTTATGGATGGGATTGACGGCATCACCGGGACAGAAGCGGCTGCCATCGGTCTCGGCATCGCTGCCGTGGCAGCGCTCGCGGGCTTTGGTCCGGCCTACGCGGCGCTGAGTCTTGGTGTTGCCGGTGCGGCCCTCGGCTTCCTGGCGTGGAATTGGCCGCCGGCCAAAGTCTTTATGGGTGATGTCGGCAGTGTGCCGCTCGGGTTCGTTCTGGGCGGCCTGCTACTCGATCTCGCCGCCCAAGGCTTCGGCGCCGCAGCTCTGATTTTGCCGCTCTACTATCTAACCGATGCCGCCGTGACCATTGCGAAGCGGACTTGGCGTGGTGAGCCGGTGTGGCAGGCCCATCGCCAACACTTCTATCAGCAGGCCGTGCAGCGGGGCTTCGGCCATGGCTCGGTCGTTAAGGCCGTCGCGCTTGCGAACCTCGGCCTAGTCGGTCTGGCCGGCACCGCAACACTCGGTTACGGTTGGCCGGCGGTAGGAGGCGCGGGAATCGTCGTCGCTCTGTTGATCGCCTATTTGACCTTCGCCCCGGTGCCGCAACGTGCAGTCGTGACGACCTAGTCATCGCGGGTCCCATGCGAATCCTATTCCTTGCCGATAACTTCCCGCCCGAAACCAACGCCGCTGCGACGCGCGTCTATGAGCGCGCCTGCTATTGGGCGAGTTGGGGACACGACGTTACGGTCATCACCTGCGCCCCCAATTTTCCACGCGGCAAGCTGCTCGACGGTTACGATAATTGCTGGCACCAAGTCGAGACGATATCGGGAATTCGCATAGTCCGCGTGAAGACCTTCATTACCAAGAACGAAGGTGTAGTCCTCCGCAGTCTCGACTTCCTGAGCTTCTTTATCACCGGAACGCTCTCGGCGTTAGCCGAACGCCGTCCCGACGTGGTGGTCGCGACGTCGCCGCAGTTCTTTGTCGCCGTTGCCGGCTGGATAATCGGTGCGATTCGAAAGATCCCGTTCGTCTTCGAACTCGGTGATTTGTGGCCGGCCTCCATCTCCGCCGTCGGCGCGATCCACCAAAATATCGCGCTGCGGTGGCTCGAGCGTTTCGAGCTCTTTCTCTACCAGCAGTCGGCCTGCATCATCTCCCTGACGCACTCCTTCAAAATGAACTTGGTGTCACGCGGCACGAGCGGCGACAAGATCGCGGTCATCATCAAC
>SHVU01000042.1 GCA_009691105.1 Rhodospirillales bacterium | reverse complement strand
ACTCTACCTTGCCAGTAGAAGTGACAGTGGCTCTTGCTAGACCAGGGTTACCGGGGATGATCGCAACCAGAATACTTGGCTCTGTTGCATTAGAAAGGTAAGAAATAACCCCAGACTGCTTCGATCCATTGATGGTTTCAACAGTTAAGATTTTTTCAACTGGCGGTTGGCTCGCGGTTTGCGCAACTGCTTCAACTGCGGTGCATGCAAACATGAAAAATAATATTTTAGTAAATTTCATGCTGGCTCCTATGTGATTAAGGTATTTTCGAGTCTGTGGGTATAATGTGCAAGTTTAGTATGGGCGAAGCGAAGACTGATTAGTATTTGTATAGCACATAGAGGCTACAATTATTTCTTTGTGGGTTGCGTGTGGTTACTAAAGCATCAACCGCTCCCATCGCTTACGCTTCTCACGGTTTTTGGCAAGGTCAGATATCGACAGGCGCCACCGGCCGAATAGGCTATGATCGGCGGGCCTGCCTCGTCGCGCGTTCTGCGCTTGTCACGCCCGCCCAGTCCGAACCTTCGCGAGCCCCCGATCCGATGATCTACGTTCGCGTCTTTCTGCCGTTCGCGCTGGCGTATTTCCTCTCGTACATTTTCCGTACGGTGAACGCGGTCATCGCGCCCGATCTGGTGCGCGATCTCCACCTCGATGCCGCCACCCTCGGCTTTCTGACCAGCGCCTATTTTCTCGCGTTCTCCTTCACGCAGCTGCCGCTCGGAATCCTGCTCGATCGTTTCGGAGCGCGCCGGGTCGAAAGCCTTCTGCTGGTGCTTGGAACCGTCGGTGCCGTCGTCTTCGCGCTGGCCGAAAGCTGGACCGTCCTCATCATCGGCCGCACCATGCTCGGTCTCGGCATGTCGGCCTGCCTGATGGCCGCCTTCAAAGCCTTCGTCGTGTGGTTTCCTGGCGACCGTCTCGCTTTCCTGAACGGCTTACAGATGGCGGTCGGTGGGGCCGGCGCCGTCGCCGCGACGCTGCCGATCGCGTGGGCCCTGACCGTGGTCGATTGGCGGGATCTGTTCTTGATCATGGCGGGGTTCTGCGCCTTTTTCGCCGTACTGATCTATCTCGTCGTGCCCGAACGCGAAGGCAGCCTGTCGACGGTATCGTTCCGCGAGCAGGCCCGCGGTGTCGGCCAGGTCTTCTCGAGCGTTCTGTTCTGGAGGGTCGCACCGTTCACGGTGACGACCCACGCCACGTTCCTCGCTTTGCAGTCGCTGTGGTCGGGCCCCTGGCTCCGCGACGTCGCCGGCTTGGGACGCGAGTCGGTGGCGACGGCGCTGCTCGTGCTTGGCATCGCTATGGTCGCCGGGTTCCTGTTCTGGGGCGCCGTCCAGGTGCGTCTGGAACGACGCGGCGTGCATCCGCTGGTCGTGCCGGTCGGCGGCATGGCGCTGTTCGTCATCGTCCAGTTCGCCCTGGTCTTCGAATGGACCGGCTTCGCGCTTATCCTGTGGTCGTTGTTCGGCTTCCTCGGCTCGACGGGGATTCTCGTCTACGCGCTTTTGTCGCGATCCTTCCCCCAGGAGCTGGCCGGCCGCGTCAACACGGCGATGAACTTGCTCGTCTTCATCGGGGCCTTCGTCGTCCAGTGGGGAATCGGCGAAATCATTTATCTCTGGCCCGAAACTGCGACGGGATACGAGCCGGTCGCCTACCAAGCGGCTTTCGGTGTGATGCTGGCGATCCAGATTCTCGCCTTCGTCTGGTTCCTGGCGGTCGGCCGGCGTATCAAAATCGCGGCCTGAGCGTCGACCGGCTTGGATTTTTCGAGGGTCTCTTCGCTATGATGGCGGCCGAACGGTTCAATCGAGGACACGCATGATTCCGCGCTACAGCCGGCCCGAGATGACGGCCATTTGGGACGCCGAAAATCGCTATCGCATTTGGTTCGAGATCGAAGCCTTGGCGCTCGACGCCATGGCCGAGCTCGGCCTTGCGCCCAAGTCCGCCGCCAAGGCGGTGCGCCGGCGCGGCCGCTTCAACGTCAAGCGGATCGACACCATCGAGAAGACAACCCGTCACGACGTCATCGCCTTCCTCACCAACGTCGCCGAGCACGTTGGGCCGGACGCGCGCTTCCTGCACCAGGGCCTGACCTCGTCGGACGTGCTCGACACCTGCCTTGCCGTGCAGCTGGTCCAGGCGACCGATCTTCTGATCGCCGACGTCGACCGTGTCCTGGCGGCGCTGTCGCGCCGGGCCCATGAGCACAAGACCACGCCTTGCATCGGCCGCACCCACGGCATCCACGCCGAGCCCACGACCTTTGGGCTGAAGCTCGCCGGCTTCTATGCCGAGTTCGACCGCAACCGGGCCCGTCTCGTTCAGGCCCGGGCCGAGATCGGGACATGCGCGATTTCCGGCGCCGTCGGCACTTTCGCGACCATCGATCCGCGCGTGCAGACCTACGTTGCCCGCAAGCTCGGCCTCGCCGAAGAGCCGATCTCGACCCAAGTGATCCCGCGCGATCGTCACGCCGCGTACTTCGCGACGTTGGCGGTGGTCGCGAGCTCCATCGAACGCCTCGCCACCGAAATCCGTCACTTGCAACGCAGCGAAGTCGGCGAGGTCCAAGAATATTTCGCGCCTGGCCAGAAGGGCTCGTCGGCCATGCCGCACAAGCGCAATCCGATCCTGTCGGAGAATCTGTGCGGTCTGGCGCGGATCGTGCGCTCGGCCGCCGTTCCGGCCTTCGAGAACGTGGCGCTCTGGCACGAGCGCGATATTTCGCACTCCTCGGTAGAACGGATGATCGCACCCGACGCTACGGTGACGCTCGACTTTGCCTTGGCGCGGCTTGCCGATCTTGTCGAGAAACTTCTGATCCATCCCGACGCCATGCGGCGCAATCTGGATCGGCTCAAGGGCTTGGTGTTTTCGCAGCGTGTCTTGTTAGCGCTGGCCGAAGCCGGCATGAGCCGTGAAAACGCCTATGCTATCGTCCAGGCGAACGCCGCCAAGGTCTGGGCCGACGAAGGCGCGTTCCTGGAGTTGCTCGTCGCTGACCGCGAGGTCGGTCATCATCTCGACCGCCGCACGATCACGAGCTTGTTCGATATCGGGTATTACACGCGCCGGGTCGACGGAATCTTCAAGCGCGTCTTCGGGAATACGAAGCGATCGGGGCGGCGAGGCCGCCGCCCCTAGCCGGGACGATCAGCCCAGCGACTTCGGCGGTTCCTGGGCGACCTGGTCGGCGGCGACTTTCTCGAAACGATCCAGCTCGCGCCGCACTTCGGCGTCCTCGATCTTCACGTTCTTGGCCGCGAAATCACCCACCAGCTTACGGATGACGTCGTCCGATCCGGCATGCTCGAAATCGGCGGCGACCACCGCCTTGGCATAGGTGTCGGCGTCGACGCCAGACAAGCCCATACGCTCGGCCGCCCATAGCCCGATCAGCTTGTTACGCCGGGCTTCGACCTTGAACTGCCGTTCTTGGTCGAGCTTGTATTTGGTTTCTTCGCCTTTCTCGCGTTTCTTGAAGATATCGCTCATGAACCGTCCCTGTTTTTTTGTCGCAGTGGGGCCGAATTGTAGGGGCGGCCGTTAGCTGGCGCAAGACGAGCGGTTGGGCGAGGCCGTGTCGATTTTGAGCAATTTCCGTCAGGCGAAATCGATGGCAAGAGTTTAAGACTCGGCGTGCCATGTCCGAGATCGCGCCACCGCCCTCCACCGCCGAGCGTTACCAAGCGCGGTTCCACCGCGTGCTGCGCCACGTCGAGGAGCATCTGACGGACGATCTGAGCGTCGAGCGTCTCAGCGGTGTCGCGGCGTTTTCGAAATTTCATTTCCACCGGCAGTTCACCGGACTCGTCGGGATCGTCGTTCACAAATATGTGCAGCTCCTGCGCTTGAAGCGCGCCTCGTATCGGCTGGCGTTCCGCACCGACGATCCGATTCTCCAGATCGCTCTCGACAGCGGCTACGAGGGACCAGAAGCCTTCGCCCGCAGCTTCAAGCAACGCTTCGGCCAGACCCCGACGGAATTCCGCGACCGGCCGCAGTTGGCGGCATGGAATGCCGTGTATCAGTCCCTTCGCGACATAAGGACCACGCATATGAAACAGGATTTGCGGAGCGCCGACGTCAAGATCGTCGAGACCAAAGACATCCGCGTTGCGGTGCTCGAACATCGCGGCGATCCGGCGACGATCGGCGATTCGGTGCGGCGCTTCATCGCCTAGCGCAAGGAAGCGCATCTGCCGCCGCGGACCAACGCGACGTTCAATGTTTTTTACGACGATCCCGAAGCAACACCACCGGGCGAGTTCCGCGTCGATATTTGCGTGGCCGTCGACCGCGAGATTCCGGCGAACAGCACGGGTATCGTCATGAAGACCATCCCCGGCGGGCGTTGCGCCGTGCTGCGCCACGTCGGGTCCGACGACGGTCTCACTGCGGCGGCGCAGTATCTCTATGGCGTCTGGCTGCCGGCGAGCGGCGAGGAGATTCGCTATTTCCCGCTCTACGGCCAGCGTGTCAGTTTCTTCCCCGACATGCCGGAAAACGAGGCGATCATCGATCTGTTCCTGCCCCTGAAATAGCCCGCGTCCGGCGTCTGGCGCACCGCGGCGGGAAGGACTATCACTCCCGGCCATGTGCACGGTCGTTATTCTCCGGCGTCCCGACCACGCCTGGCCGCTGATCCTCGCCGCGAATCGCGACGAGATGATCGACCGGCCGTGGCTCCCGCCCGGTCGGCACTGGTCCGACCGTCCCGAGGTCATCGCCGGCCAGGACACGCTCGCTGGCGGCACCTGGCTCGGCATGAACGACTACGGCCTGATCGCCGCCATCCTGAACCGCAAGAGCTCGCTCGGACCGAAGCACGGCTATCGGAGCCGGGGCGAAATTCCGCTCGAAGCCCTCGACCACGCCGAAGCCGAGCTTGCCGCCGAAGCTCTCGGCCGAATCGAGACGGCGAGCTACCGGTCCTTCAATGCTTTCATCGCCGACGTCCGCAACGCTTATTGGCTGTGCTCGCGAGCCGGCGAGGCTGGGGTGCCCGGATCGGCCAGCGTTGTGGTGACGCCGATCCCGACCGGACTCTCAATGCTCACCGCCCACGATCTCAACGATCTCGGCTCGCCGCGCATCCGCCGCCACCGCCCGGCTTTCCAGGCCGCGCCGCCGCCCGATCCCGATCGCGGCGACTGGTCGGCCTGGGAAACGCTCATGGCGAGCCGCGACGGCGGGACAGATTCGGACCGTGAAGCCGCCATGACCATCGTCGGCGACCGATTCGGCACCGTGTCGTCGTCGATCCTCGCGCTGCCGGCGCCGGGCCGCATCGGCGTCAAGCCGGGTTGGCGCTTCTGCGCCGGCCGGCCTGGCGAAGCGCCGTTTTTGCCCGTCGAATTCGGCTGAGCGTTCGGTTGTTTCAGGGGTCTTCCCCTGCTATATCAATCCTGCGTTTCGCGACGCGACGGGCAGCCGTCGCCCACCTCTTCAATTGACGCGGACAACCATGGCCAGACGTAGACAGATCTACGAGGGCAAGGCGAAGATCCTCTTTGAAGGACCTGAGCCGGGCACCCTCGTTCAGTATTTCAAGGACGACGCCACCGCCTTCAACAACAAGAAGAAAGGCACCATCACCGGCAAGGGCGTCCTCAACAACCGCATCTCCGAATCCCTGATGACGCGGCTGAACGAGATCGGCATCCCGACGCATTTCATGCGCCGGCTGAACATGCGCGAACAGCTCGTGCGCGAAGTCGAGATCATTCCGGTCGAAGTCGTGATCCGTAACGTCGCGGCCGGCTCGCTTGCCACCCGCTTCGCCATCGAAGAAGGCCAGGCTCTGCCGCGGTCGATCGTCGAGTACTACTACAAGAAAGACGAGCTCAACGATCCGATGGTGTCGGAAGAGCACATCACGGCGTTCGGCTGGGCGACCGTCCAGGAATTGGACGAGATCATGTCGCTGTCGCTGCGCGTCAACGATTTCCTGACCGGCCTTTTCGTCGGCATCGGCATCCGGCTCATCGACTTCAAGCTGGAATTCGGCCGGCTCTGGGACGGCGATCACATGGATATCGTGCTGGCCGACGAGATCAGTCCCGACAATTGCCGGCTGTGGGATCTCCGCACCAACGAGAAAATGGACAAGGACCGCTTCCGCCGCGACCTCGGCAAAGTCGAGGAAGCCTATCAGGAAGTGGCCCGGCGCCTGGGTATCCGGATCGAAGGCGGACCCGCCGACGTCAAGGGCCCGCAGGTGATTCAGTAGCCCGGCCGTGCTCGCCAAAGTTCACGTCACCCTCAAGAACGGCGTCCTCGACCCGCAAGGCAAGGCCGTCCGCAACGCCCTCTCCGGGCTCGGCTTCGCCGGCATCGGCGAAGTCCGTCAGGGCAAGCTGATCGAAATCGAGCTCGCCGAGACCGATCGCGCCAAAGCCAAGCGCGACGTCGAGGCGATGTGCCGGAAGCTCCTCGCCAACACCGTGATCGAGGACTTCACGATCGAATTCGCCGAGTCGTGAGTCAGTCCACTATGCGCGCCGCGGTCATCGTCTTCCCTGGCTCGAACTGCGATCGCGACGCCGCCGTCGCGTTGACCAAGATCGTCGGCCGCGCTCCGGCAATGATTTGGCACCGGGACACCGAACTTCCGAAGCTCGATCTTATCGTCGTTCCCGGCGGGTTTTCGTACGGCGACTATTTGCGCTCCGGCGCCATGGCGGCGCGCTCGCCAGTCATGCGCGAAGTCATCAAGCGGGCTGAGGCTGGGGTTGCGGTGCTCGGCATCTGCAACGGCTTCCAGATCCTGACCGAGGCCGGACTTCTGCCCGGCGCCTTGATGCGGAACGCCGCTCTCAAATTTATTTGCCGCCCGGTGCATCTCCGGGTCGAGACCACCGCCACCGCCTTCACCCGGCGCTACAAGAAAGGGCAGGTCGTGACGTTCCCGATCGCTCATGGCGAAGGCAATTACTTCGCCGCCCCAGAAGTCATGAAGCGCCTCGAAGGCGAAGACCGCGTCGCCTTTCGCTACACGAGCCCCGACGGGCGTATCGATCCCGCTCACAATCCGAACGGTAGCCTCGGGGCGATCGCCGGCATTCTCAACGAACGCCGCAACGTCCTCGGCCTCATGCCGCATCCCGAACGCGCCTCCGATCCGTTGCTTGGGTTCGGTGGGACCGGCGCGGCAATGTTCGAAGGCTTGATCGAGGCCGTCGCCGCATGACCCTAGATCTTGCCGCGGTCGCCGCCGACCACGGGCTCAACGACACCGAATACCAGCGGGTTCTCCAGATCCTCGGCCGCGAACCGAACGTGGTCGAGATCGGCGTCTTCGCGGCGATGTGGAGCGAGCATTGCTCGTACAAGTCGTCGAAGGTCTGGCTCAAGACCTTGCCGACCACCGGCCCCCAGGTCGTCTGCGGCCCCGGCGAAAATGCCGGCGTCGTCGACATCGGCGACGGTCAGGTCTGCGTCTTCAAGATGGAAAGCCACAACCACCCGTCCTACATCGAGCCCTATCAGGGCGCGGCGACGGGCGTTGGCGGCATTCTCCGCGACGTCTTCACGATGGGCGCGCGCCCCATCGCCAATCTGAACGCGCTGCGCTTCGGCAGCCCCAAGCATCCGAAGACGCGCCACTTCGTCTCGGGCGTGGTCGCCGGTATCGGCGGCTACGGCAATTGCATGGGCGTCCCGACGGTCGGCGGCGAATGCACGTTCCATCCGGCCTACGACGGCAACATTCTGGTCAACGCCATGACCGTCGGCCTCGCGAAGCGCGATGGCCTGTTCTTCTCGGCGGCCAAAGGCGTCGGCAATCCCGTCGTCTATGTCGGCTCCAAGACCGGGCGCGACGGTATTCATGGCGCCACGATGTCGTCGGCGAGCTTCGACGCCGATTCCGAAGCGAAGCGCCCGACCGTCCAAGTCGGCGATCCCTTTACCGAGAAGCTGTTGCTGGAAGCCTGTCTCGAACTCATGGCGACGGGGGCGATCATCGCCATCCAGGACATGGGCGCGGCGGGCCTGACCTCGTCGTCCTTCGAGATGGCGTCCAAAGGCGGTCTCGGCATCGCGCTCGAACTGGACAAGGTCCCGATGCGCGAGACCGGCATGACCGCCTACGACCTAATGCTCTCGGAAAGCCAGGAGCGGATGCTCATGGTGCTGAACCCCGGTCAGGAAGAGCGGGCTCGCGCCATCTTCGAAAAATGGGAACTCGATTTCGCGGTGATCGGCAGGACGACCGACACCGGTCGCATGGTCGCGACCATGAACGGCAAGGTCGAACTCGACTTGCCGATCGATCCCTTGGCCGAAGCCGCACCGCAATACAACCGGCCGTGGACGCCGACGCCGAAGCGGCCGACGATCGCGCCGGGCGACGTCACGGTTCCGAACGATCCGATTGCCGTGCTGCGGACCTTGCTCGGTACAGCCGATCTCGCCAGCAAGCGTTGGATCTGGGAGCAATACGACAGCTCGGTCATGGCCGACACCGTGGTCGGGCCGGGCGGCGACGCCGCCGTCGTTCGTGTTCACGGCACGAAGAAAGGCTTGGCGTTGAGTTCCGATTGCACGCCGCGCTATTGCTACGCCGATCCCGTCGAAGGCGGGAAGCAAGCCGTCGCCGAGGCCTGGCGCAACTTGACGGCGGTTGGCGCTAAGCCTCTCGCCATCACGGATAATTTGAATTTCGGCAGTCCCGAGAATCCCGAGATCATGGGTCAGTTCGCCGGCTGCATTCAGGGCATCGGCGCGGCATCGCGGGCCCTCGACTTCCCGGTCGTCTCCGGCAACGTCTCTTTCTATAATCAGACCGAAGGCCGGGCGATCCTGCCGACCCCGACCATCGGTTCGGTCGGCGTCGTTGCCGATGTCGCGCGGATTGCGTCGATCGGATTCAAGGCCGAAGGCGAGGCCATCGTTCTGATCGGCGACGGCCCGGGGCATCTCGGCTCGTCTTTGTATTTGCGCGAGATCGAAGGCAGGGAGGACGGCGCACCGCCGCCGGTCGATCTCGCCGTGGAGCACACCAACGGTGACTTCGTCAGGGCCGAGATCGCGTCCGGCGCCGTCACGTCTTGTCACGACGTGTCGGATGGCGGGCTCTTGGTGGCGATCGCCGACATGGCCATGGCCTCGCGCCTCGGGGCCACGCTCGACGTGCCGGCAGGGGCTCCGCCGATCCATGCCTGGCTCTTCGGCGAGGATCAGGGCCGTTACGTGGTCGCGGTTCGCGACGCCGAGGCCCTGGTGGCCCGGGCGAGGCGCGCCGGGGTCAAGGCCGCCGTCATCGGCCGGACCGGGGGGCGGGAGTTGACGATCGGTGGCTTTCGCTCCATATCCGTCGAGGAACTGCGGTCGATCCACGAGGGTTGGCTTCCGGCCTATATGGCGGGGCCCTGAGCCTTCGCCCGCGAGGAGATCCGACGATGGCGATGGACGCAGCCGAAATCGAACGCCTGATTCGTACCAATATTCCCGACGCCAAGGTCACGATCGAAGACTTGCGGGGCGATGGCGACCACTACGCCGCCCTGGTGGTGTCGAAGACCTTCGTCGGCAAGAGCCGGGTTCAGCAGCACCAGATGGTTTACCAGGCGCTGGAAGGCCGTATGGGCAAGGAGTTACACGCCCTTGCCTTGAAGACCGGCGTGCCCGAAAATTGATCCAACAACTTTGAACGGAGCTCCTCGATGAGCGACAGCGCGGTCGTTACCCAAATCAAGAAAGAGATCGAAGACAATTCGGTCGTCCTGTTCATGAAAGGGACGCCGGTGTTCCCGCAGTGCGGCTTCTCGGCGGCGGTCGTCCAGGCTCTGACCGAGGTCGGGGTCAAGTTCAAGGGCATCGACGTCCTGACCGATCCGGGTCTGCGCCAAGGGATCAAGGAATTCTCGAAGTGGCCAACGATTCCGCAGCTCTACGTCAAAGGCGAATTCGTCGGCGGCTGCGACATCGTGCGCGAGATGCAAGCCAACGGCGAGCTCGCGGCCTTGCTCGATTCGAAAGGCGTCGCGCACACATAAGCGCGCGCCGCACTGGTTCGATATCGGGCCGCCTTCGGGCGGCCCGTTTGTCTTTAGGCGAAGGTGTAGGCGGCCATGCTGAGGCTGCCGTACATGAAGCCGCGGTGCAGCGGCTGGCCCTTGCCGCCGGCACCTAGAGCTACGGCGAACGGCAAGAGGTGTTCGTCCCGGGCATGAGCGGCTGTGCCGTCGGAATTCGTCTCGCGGTACGTCCTCAATCGCTCGGCGTCGCCGGTCGCGGCGATGTCAGCGAGCCAATCGTCGAACCGGGCCGCCCAGTCCGGCGTCTCGGCGCCGGCCGGTCGGATCTGGCGCAGGTTGTGGACGGCGCCGCCGCTTCCCAAAATAAGAACGCCTTCATCGCGCAACGGCGCCAAGGCCCGACCCAATTCGATGGCGCCGGCACCGCCGCGCTGGAACTGGAGCGAGCATTGGATCGTCGGAATGTCGGCCTTCGGATACATGAGCAACAGCGGCGTTCAGGCGCCGTGGTCCAAGCCGCGGTCGGGATCGATCGCAGCTTCCAGGCCGCTGTCACGGAGGAGCGTCGCGGCGCGTTCGGCCAGCGCGGGCGATCCCGGCGGCCCGTAGCGGATCTGATAGAGCGCGTCGGGAAACCCATAGAAGTCGTGAATGGTCTTCGGCGACGGCGTTCCGCTCAGCGTCGGAATGTCGGTTTCCCAATGGGCCGAGACGCAGAGGATGGCCTTGGGCCGTGGCAAACTGGCGCCAAGCTCTTGCATGAACGTCCGCGCCGGAGGGTCGGTCAAGACCATGGTCGGGGCGCCGTGGGAGACGAAAAGGCTCGGGAAAGGGGGCTGGGTCATAGCGCGGAGAGCATACCTCGTTTGCATGGGCTCGCCTTCGCCCGCTCAAAAAGCCTCGTAGCGAAAGGCGAATCGCGCTGGTTCCGGGCGTTCACGTATTGTCCTGGTCTTGCCTGACGGCCGCGCCTCAAGCAGGGGCGGGCAGCCGGGGGGAGCCATACATCATGTCGCTCAACTATCTTGAGCACGTCAATATTCGCACCCATGACGTCCAGCGCATGACGCGCTTCTACGAAGACGTCATCGGTTTGAAGGACGGATAACGTCCGCCCTTTGCCGTTCCAGACGCTTGGCTCTATTGCGGCGAACGCCCCGCGGTTCACTTGGTGCGCGTCGACGAGCCGCGCCGCGACGACTCGCCCCGGATCGAGCACTTCGCATTTCGCGCGGACGGCTTTCGCGATTTCGTCGAGCGGCTCGAGCGTGTCCAAGTCGCGTATCGTATTTCCCACGTCATCCATCTCGATCTCTGCCAGGTCAACGTCTACGACCCGGACGGCAATCACATCGAGATCGGGTTTGGCGCGGCCGAGAAAGCCGACTTTGCGCCCTACGTCGCCGGCGCGAAGTCGACCATGGCCGATACCGAGGCCTAGCCTGCCATAAGCAAAACGGCGGCCCGAAGGCCGCCGCTCGCGAAATCTGAAAAACAGAACCGCCGGTCAGCGCGAGTAGTATTCGATGACCAGGTTGGGTTCCATCTGCACGGGGTAGGGAACGTCCGCGAACTTCGGGATGCGGACGAACGTGCCCCGGGTCTTCTTCGAATCGACTTCGAGATAATCCGGAACGTCGCGCTCGCCCGATTCGGTGGCTTCGAGAACCACGCCGAGCTGCTTCGACTGTTCCTTCACCTCGATCACGTCGCCGGTATCGACCAGATAGGACGAGACGTTGACCTTCTTGCCGTTGACCCGGACATGGCCGTGGTTGACGAACTGGCGCGCCGCGAACACGGTCGGCACGAATTTCAGGCGATAGACGACGGCGTCCAGGCGGCGCTCGAGCAGGCCGATCAGGTTCTCGGCCATACTGCCGCGGCCTTGCCGCGCCATTTTGTAATAGCGCGAGAACTGGCGCTCGGTAATGTTGCCGTAATAGCCCTTGAGCCGCTGCTTCGCCAACAGCTGCAGGCCATAATCGCTCGGCTTATGACGGCGTTGGCCGTGCTGGCCGGGGCGGTAGTCCCGAAGGTTGATGGGGCTTTTCGGACGACCCCAGAGGTTCGCTCCGAGGCGGCGGTTGATCTTGTATTTTGAGGCGAGTCGCTTCGTCATTCCGTTCCCGTGGCCAAGCCGCGCCGGCGGCCAGCGCAAGGCGGCGGAGTATACGGAAGACCCCCTTGAAGTCAATTCGCGAAGGGGACGGTCTATTCCGGGTCCAAGACCGCGTCCCAATACAGGAAATCCCGCCAGCTGGAATGCAGGTAGTTGGGCGGGAAGGCCCGGCCGTTCTGCTGGAGCTCGAAATTCGACGGCTCGTGGGGCCGGCGCAGGGGAAAAACCCCGGCTTCCTGAGGCAAACGGTGGCCTTTGCGAAGATTACAGGAGCCGCAGGCCGCGACCACGTTCAGCCATTCGGTCCGGCCGCCCCGTGAGCGCGGGACGACATGGTCGAAGGTCAGGTCCTCGGCGGCGTGCGACCGGCCGCAATAGCGGCAGGTAAAACAATCGCGCAGGAAGACGTTGAACCGGGTAAAGGCCGGCCGGCGCGTCATCGGGATGTATTGCTTGAGCGAAATCACGCTCGGCAGGCGGATTTCCTGGCGCGGCGAGCGGACGATGCGCTCGTATTCTGAAACGACGTTCACGCGATCCAGGAAGACGGCCTTGACCGTGTCCTGCCACGGCCAAACGGACAGCGGTAAGTAACTCAACGGCCGGAAATCGGCGTTCAGCACCAGAGCCGGGAACTTGTCGGCGGCGATGCTCAAGAGCAAGCCTCCTGGTTACCCGCAGGATACAACAGACCGTGGGCCCTGCAACATCCATGGCGTGGGCCGGTAACGCGCCGATGACGTCCGGAGAAGTGGCTGGGCGAGGGCGCTAGCTCCCGCCGCGACCGTTGAGCTTGCGGTCGAGGAATTCGAGCCCGAACTCGATGGCGACATCGTCGATGCCGTGACCCAAGCCCGGCCGGACGTGGGATTCGACCTCGATCCCGGCGGCGCGGAGGGAGTCCTGGGCTTCGGGTAAGGCCGCGATGGGCAGAACCTCGTCGGCGTCGCCATGAACGAGCAGGACCGGTGGCCGCGATCGGGTTTGGCTGGCGAGCTGATCGGGTCCGGCCAGCAGCCCCGAGTAGCCGATGATTGCGCCGATGGCGTCTTTGCGGCGCGGCGCCACATGCAGGGCCATCATTGTGCCTTGCGAGAATCCGATCAGGACAAGCCGTGATGGCGCTAACCGATGTTCGGCGAGCTGGGCATCGAGGTACGCATCAAGGGTCGGACCGGCTTCTTGGACGCCGGCGAGCCTCGCCTCGTTCTTGCCTTCCATGACGGCGCGAATCGAAAACCACTGCCGGCCCTGGGCCGCCATCTCGAAGGGAGACGGGGCGTGGGGCGACAGGAACAGGGCGTTCGGCAGGACGTTCTGAAAATGCGGGGCGAGGCCGATCAGGTCGTTGCCGTCGGCGCCGACGCCATGCAGGAACACGACCAGCGTGTCCGGCTTGCGGCCGGCGGGCGGTGCGAGAGACGGGCCTGTGAGGGCGGGAAGCGTTGCCATCAGTGTGTCCATCCAGAGGTAGCGGGACGGCATGATAAAGTCACGCCATGTCTTCGCCTGCTAAATCCCCGATGGCGGGTGGGCCCGAGACCACGCGTTTCGCGCCGTCGCCGACCGGCCATCTTCATCTCGGCCATGCCTATGCGGCCTTCGTCGCGGCGGACGCGGCGCGGGGTTCGGGCGGACGGTTTCTGCTGCGCATCGAAGACATCGACCGCGGCCGATGCCGCCCCGAGTTCGAGACCTCCATCGCCGAGGATCTGCGCTGGCTCGGCCTTGAGTGGGCGACCCCGGTGCGGCGTCAGTCGGAGCACATGGCCGACTACGCCGCCGCCTTGGCGAGCCTCGAAACCATCGGTGTCGTCTATCCGTGTTTCTGCACGCGCCGCGCCATTGCGGCCGAAGTCGGAGCGGCCGGGGCCGCGCCCCACGAAGCCGGCGCGATCTATCCGGGAATCTGTCGCGGCCTGGACGATGCGACGCGTCACGAACGCCGGGCCCACGAACCCTTCGCGTTGCGTCTCGATGTCGCCCGCGCCGCG
The DNA here is from genome assembly GCA_009691105.1 of Rhodospirillales bacterium. GTDB lineage: Bacteria > Pseudomonadota > Alphaproteobacteria > Rhodospirillales > SHVU01 > SHVU01. Next base: position 2,244 of record SHVU01000042.1, on the reverse strand, counting down.
ACGATGACCGGTCCTCTCGACTGGACCGATCTTGATCGCGGTCGAATCACTGCGACGCCGGAAATTCTCGGCGACGTCGTCTTGGCGCGGAAGGATTTTCCGACGAGCTATCACTTGGCGGTGACCGTCGACGACTCGCACCAGGGCGTAACCTTGGTGACGCGCGGCGAGGACTTGTTCACGGCGACCCACGTCCAGCGGTTGTTACAGGCGCTTCTCGGGTTCCAGGCGCCGCACTATCGCCACCATCGCTTGATCTTGGGACCAGACGGCCGGCGGCTCGCCAAGCGCGACCGCTCTCTCACACTCCGCGAGATTCGGGCCGCCGGGCGAATTCCCGACGACATCCGAGCCCTGGTCGAGACGGGTCACCCCGCGAAGTCGTGACATCAGGATGCGCCTGATTCTACGCCGTTATGTGGCGCGTTATCCTGGCGGCTTCGTCGGCAACGAAGGACAAACGCAATGACGGAAGAGCTGGTGTTCTACACGAACCAGATGTCGCGCCGCCGCATCGTCCGCTGGATGTTGGAAGAAGTCGGCGTGCCCTATCGGACCGAGATTCTGGACTTCGGCACGAGCATGAAATCGCCTGAGTATCTTGCGCTCAATCCTATGGGAACGGTGCCGACCTTGCGTCACGGCACGACGGTGATCACCGAAGGCGCCGCGATCTGCGCGTATCTCGCTGACGCCTTTCCGAAAGCCCGTTTGGCGCCGGCGCCCGAGGATCCATTGCGCGGGCCGTATTATCGCTGGCTGTTCTTTGCCGCCGGTCCTCTTGAGGCGGCGACCGTCAACAAAGCCTTCGGATTCGAAGTGCCGGCCGAGCGCCGCAGCATGGCCGGCTTCGGCACGCTCCCCGAAGTCCTGGCGATTCTCGAAGGCGTGCTGGCGACCCGCGAATTTATCGTCGGCACGACGTTCTCGGCGGCTGACGTCTACGTCGGATCCCATATCGCCTGGGGGATGATGACCGGCACCATCGACAAGCGTCCGGTGTTCGCGACCTACGCCAAGCGGCTCGGGGCCCGGCCGGCGGCGATGCGGGCCCGCGAAATCGATGATGCCTTGATGCCAAAAACGTCGCGACCGACGCCGCCGCAGTCGCGCGCCTAGCGGTGCAGGCCGGCGATAAGGGCGACGTAGTCCGGGTGGTCCGGCTCGATCAGGCCGTGACGGATCAGAAAGTCGATGACCACGAGCGAGCAGTTGAACTTGAACCCCGTGGTGTTGCGGACGATGTCGGCAACCCGGGCGATCGGCCAGCGGTGAAACTCGGCGATCTCGCCGTCGGTGTTCCGGGGAACGAAGTCGTCGGCGAGTTCGAGGTCGTAATTGAAGAGCACATCGCGACGCAGGCCCTCGTCGCGGGCTGTCGCGTAGGAGATCACGCCCACCTGTAGGGCGCGCCGCGCCAGGGCTTCTGGAATGGAGGCTTCCTCCTCGCATTCCTTGATGACGTTGTCGAGAAGGCCGAGCCCGGCCGGCTGACCGCCGGCGACCATCTGGTCGAACTTGCCCGGCGCCATGGCGCGATCGAGCGCCCGCTTCCCGATCCACATCTCGATACCGGTTCGCGTGCGCACGAAACCGTTGATGTGGACGCCGTAGGCGCGGATGCCGAACAGCGGCACGGCGGCTCGCTCGATGACGAGCAGGGGCGGAGCGGTGAACGAGGTCGAGATCGGAAAGCGCTCGTCGCGCCAATTGCGGATGACGCCGCGCTCGGCAAGTTTGCGCAGCACCTCATCGACGGCCTGCGTACGTGTCTCTGGGGTGTCGAGGCTTGCCGCGAGATCGACCGCTCCGTGCCGAACCTCGAAGACCGCCGCGAATTCATCCAAGACGGTGGCGAAGTCGTGCGTCACGTAGCCGACGTCGACGCCGTCGATACGGAACGGGCGATAGAGCGAAAAATCGGGTGAGGGAAGATCGCGAATGCGATCGAGATACGCCACGTCTAAGGCCTCGCGAGGATCCAACTCCGTGCGGGCCCGCGTCGCCTAAGCGACGCGGGCCTCATCACGAGCGAGGAGAAATACTACGCCGAAAAACTAGGCAGCGACTTCGCGACGTTCCCTCGTGCTCTTCACGTAGGCGCGCGTGCAGTGCTCCGAGCAATAGGGCTTGTCGGCGACCGCAGGCTGTCCGCAGAACCGGAAGTCAGGCGAGCCCGGTTCGCCTTCGGGCCAGCTGCACATGCCAACGCCGAGACGCTCGAGGCGAACCGAATCGAACGGG
>SHVU01000011.1 GCA_009691105.1 Rhodospirillales bacterium | reverse complement strand
AGCGCAACACGTCCTACGTCGGCGCCATTGATCGTCACGGCAACGTATTCTCGTCGACCTTCACCGACGGACACCTGGGCGGACCGATCGTGCCGGGCACCGGCTTGAGCGTGTCGCATTCGGGCCGGCCGTTCTGGACCGACCGTCGTCATCCGGCGCGGGTCGGGCCGCGCAAGCGTCCGCGCACCGGTTGCACGCCGATGATGGCATTCCGCCGCGGCAAGGAAGTCCTCGCCTGGGGAACGCCTGGTTCCGACGTCATTCCGCAAGCCCAGACTCAGGTGTTCCTGAACTCGCAGCTTTGGGGGCTCGATCCGCAAGAAGCCGTCGAAGCGGCGCGGTTCGCGTCGTACAGCTTCCCGCAAGGCTTCTGGCCGCATTCCCACGAGCCTGGCGTGCTTCGGGTCGAGGACTCGATTCCGAAGGCGGTTGGCGACGATCTCCAAAAGCGCGGCCACAAAGTCGTGTGGTGGCCGTCGCGTCACTGGCTCGTCGGATCGGTGAGCTGCGTCAAACGCGACGACGCCAGCGGCATCGTCAAAGGCGGATCGGATCACCGCCGCGGAGCCTACGTCCTCGGCTGGTAGTCGCGGTCTCTCGAATTTGACCTCGGGCGTCGAGGCGCGGCTTCGCTTACGCGAAGGCCGCGCCTTTGCGCTTGTGCGGCGCTAGAGGATCACGCCGAAGCTGAGGGCGAGGGCCAGTACTCCGCCGACCACAAGTGCGCCCCAGGTGCCGAGCATCCCGACGCCGCGCAGCGCGAAGACGTCGCCGTAGAGGCTGATGGCGTGGGCAATGCGGGCGACGAGGAAGATCATGCCGAGCAGGTGGATTTCCCACGACGGCACGCCGGTCCGCTCGAGCAGAAAGATCAGGATGAGGGCGATCGGCGCGTATTCGATGAAGTTTCCCTGGACGCGGATGGCGCTTTGCAGCTCGGCATGTCCGCCGTCGCCATTCGCGACTTGGTATTTGCGACGCATCAGCGAGACCCGAACGCTGATCGCGACAAGCATGAGGCTCAGAATGCCAGCGTAGAGAAGCGTGATCGAAAGCATGCGCATGATGCGGTTCCCCCTAAACGTCTGCCTCGAATCGAGGCGGTGAGCCGATCATGAGATCCGTCGGGATTGCGTTCAAGCGATCCGATCCTGGTCCCGAGCGTACGATGTTTGGCGGAGCGTCGATTCGGGGCTACAAAAGGCAAAAGGTGAGGCATCCATGGCCGGCGACACGTTTACCGCTTTGTTGATCGAGGACTCGAATGGCGCGGTCAGCGCCGCAGTTCGCACGCTTGAGGCATCGACCTTGCCGCCCGGGGATGTGATCGTAGAGGTCGCGTATTCAGACCTCAACTACAAGGACGGCATGGTCGTAAAGGGCCTGGGTCGTCTGGTGCGGACTTACCCGCATATTCCGGGCATCGACTTTTCCGGCACGGTCATCGAGTCGGCGTCGCCGAAGTTCAAGCGCGGCGACAATGTGATTCTCACCGGCTGGCGGGTCGGCGAAGTCCACTGGGGCGGCTATGCGACGCGGGCGCGGGTGAAATCGGAGTGGCTGGTGCCGCTGCCCGACGGCCTCGATCTGAAAGATGCGATGGCGATCGGAACGGCCGGCTTCACGGCGATGCTGGCGACCATGGCGCTCGAAGCCCACGGCTTGAAGCCCGGCGGCGATGGCGAAGTCCTCGTGACCGGTGCGTCGGGCGGTGTCGGCAGCGTCGCCGTGGCGCTGCTCGCGGCGCTGGGCTATCGCGTCGCGGCGTCCACCGGTCGGGCTGAAACCCAAGACTATCTCCGCGAGCTCGGCGCCCATGTCATCGTCGACCGAGCCGAGCTGGCGGCGGCGCCCAAAGGCCCGCTCGCGGCTGAGCGCTGGGCCGGCGTGATCGACAATGTCGGCGGCCCGACCCTCGCGCACGCATTGGCGGCGATCCGCCATCGCCAGTCCTGCGCCGCGGTCGGCCTCGCCTCAGGTCCCGAACTCGCGACCACGGTTCTACCGTTCCTGCTGCGCGGGGTTAATCTTTTGGGGATCGACTCGGCGGCTTCGCCCTACGACGAGCGGATGATCGCTTGGCGGCGTCTGGCCCGCGAATTGCCACGCGATAAGCTCAAGCGCCTGACCGACGTTCAGCCCCTGGCCAACGTTCCAGATCTGGCCGGCAAAATTCTCCAGGGCAAGCTGCGCGGCCGGACCGTCATCGACGTGAACGCCTGAGATATGCCTTTTGCCACGGGTTCTGCCCTGGCCTCGGAATTGCAAAGATGCGGGCAGGTTGCGATAGAATTGGGGCCATGCGCAAAATTCTGTCTCTGCTAGCCCTGCCGGCGCTGATCGGCGCTTGCAGTTCCGAGCCTGATCCCGAGTCCGTCGTCCATATCGACGACCCGCTGTATTGCTATCGTTCCATCGGCGGCGTGCACTGCTTCGAGGCTCCCTATCACCGGGATGAGCGGCGCATGGTGAGCTATTACGGTCCGGCGCCGCATTACTACGCGCGGCCATTGCTGCCGCCGCCGGCGCAGCTTTACGCGCCCCCGACCATCGAACAGTTCGGGCGCGACCCGGAGCCGGTTCCCGAGCCCGGCGCGCCCAAGGCCGCACCGGTTCCTCCCGTACAGCGCCGCTAAGTCCGCCTACGACTAGTTTAGTCCTCGTTCCTTCGCCTCCGGACACGGATAGCGATTGCGAGGCTGCGCGTTTTGCGCAAGCCTTCGATCGAACGTCGTCCGCGACGCCGGGAAGGGACCCTCGATGAGCAATCTTCCGCCCGATCCGCTCGAACCAGATGGCATCCGCGGTTTCGGCGAACGATTGCGCCGCGGCACGATCACGTCTCTCGCCGCGACCGAGGCCTATCTCGCCCGCATCGCCTCGCTTGAGCCGGCGCTTGGAGCCCATGAACACGCCGCTCCGGAGATGGCCCGCGCCCAAGCCCGCGCCATCGACGCGCTTCTCAAAGCCGGCACCGATCTCGGACCGCTCATGGGCGTTCCGGTCGGGATCAAAGACATCTTGGCGGTCGATGGCATGCCGACGAAGGCGGGCTCGAAGGCCGATGTCGCCGATCGGATCGGGCCCGAAGGCACCTTCATCAAAAAGCTGAAGCGTCTTGGTGTCGTCATTCTCGGCAAGCACAAGACCGTCGAATTCGCCTTTGGTAGTTCCGGCACGAATTACACGCGGGGCACGCCGCGCAATCCGTGGGACGCCAAAACATTCCGCGTCGTTGCCGGTTCGTCGTCGGGTTCGGGCGTCGCGGTCGCGGCCGGGCTGTGTGGGTTCGCCATCGGCTCCGACACCGGTGGTTCGATCCGCGGACCATCGGCGTTTTGCGGCGTGGTCGGCGTGAAAGTCTCGCCCACCCGATGGCCATTGGACGGCGTCTATCCGGCGTCGCCGAGCTTCGACACGGTTGGGCCGCTGACGCGATCGGCCGATGATGCCGCCGTTGTGATCGCGGCACTGCTGGGAGAACCCGTGCTGCCTCCCGTGCCGCTGAAAGGTCTGCGCCTTGGCCGGCCGACGAACGCCTTCTTCAAAGGCGTCGACGCGGATGTCGGGCGTTGTCTGGAAGCGGCCTGCGCCGATCTGGTCCGCGCCGGCGTAACGATCGTCGATGTCGACTGCGCCGAGCTCGACGAACACGCCGATCTGTTCCTGCAGATCACGAGGGCGGAGTTCATCGCAAGCCTCGGGCGGGAGCGCTTTCTCGCGATCCAGGATGTGATGAATCCGGATGTCGCCGACCGTGCTCGGACCGGGCTCGCAACGATGGCCGATGCCTACGTGCGGGCCATGCGTCGGCAGCGCCAGATCGCGGCGATCGCGGCGGAGCGGATCCGCGACGTCGATGCTTGGATCGCGCCGACCAAATACCGCGTCCCGCCGCCGTACCCCGGCCCCTTCACGTCCATCGAGGCCGACCGTGCCTTCGTCGCGACGTGCGCCGGCCCGACGCGCGTCGTCAACACGATCGAGTTTTGTGCGATGTCACAGCCGATCCAGCGTTACGGCTCAGCCTTGCCGGTCGGCTTCCAACTTCTCTGCCCCAATCAGGGCGAGACGCGGATGCTGGGGGTGGCTCAAGCCCTTGAGCAGGTCTTCGGCCGGCCGCCCAAGCCCGATCTTGGTGCGTTCCTCGCCAAGGGCGCGTAGCGTCTCACCGCCGACAGAAGGCGTGGTTTATTCCGCGGCCTTCGATTTGGCGCCGGCGTAGACCGGTGTCCGCCATTCGGAGTGGACGTTGGTCTTGCCGAGCACGACGTCGAAATACACTTTCTGAAGTTTCTGCGTCAGCGCGCCGGGCTTGCCGTTGCCGACGGCGATCTTGTCGATCGAAGTGATCGGCGTGACTTCCCAGCCGGTGCCGCAGAAGAACGCTTCCTCGGCGTCATAGAGCTCGGTCCGATCGACGTCGCGCTCCGTGACCTCGAGGTCGAGCGACTCGTGGAACAAGTCCATCAACGTCGCCCGCGTCACGCTTTCGAGAATGTCGTTGGATACGCTCGGCGTGACCGGCTTGCCGTTTCTGATCATGAAAAAGCACATGCCAGGGCCTTCCGAGACTTTGCCGCGGCTGTTGAGAAGGATTGGCGCGCCGTATCCGTCTGCCTTGGACTGCAGGACGGCGAGGCGGCTGTTCTGATAGTTGGCGTTGCTTTTGACGCGGGCCGGAATGGAGACGTCTGAAATTCGCTGCCAGGAGCTGATGTGTGCTGTGGTGCCGTCGATGACCTGCTTGGGCAACGGTCTCGGCACGGCCGTGATCGCCACCGACACGGGGCCAGGCGCGCCCATTTCGCCATCGCCGTCGACGTAGACCATGACCCGCAAGTGAATCGCTTCCTTGAACTCGTTGGCGCGGATCAGGGCGATGCATTGCTCGGCCAACGTGTCGCCATCGACGATGCGCTCGTAGCGCATGACGCGCTGTCCGAAGGCCAGGCGGTCCATGTGTTCCTTTACGCGGAACAGGAACATCTCCTTCTTGTCGTCGTTCCAATAGCCGCGCAGGCCCTCGAACAGACCGGCGCCGTATTTCACGACGGGCGAGAAGACGTGGACGGTACCTTCATTCCACGGAATGATTTTGCCATTCAGGGACAAGTATTTGGCGCGCGACACGGACGGCCTCCTTTTCGCTTAAGGCGAAGTACGGCTGGCCCGTTTACTCTAGTGGAAGGCCGACGCGGACGGTAGAGGATCAGGCGCGCAGCTTGATAACGCTGAGGTGACCGTCGCCTTCGAGCTGCGCCAGCTTTACCTGCTTCGGAGATTCCAGGCCTTCCTCGCGTAGGCGGCTCATCAACTCGTCGGTCGAGATCATTTCCTGGCGCATGTTCTTGCGTTGCAGGACGCCTTTCTTGATCAACGGCAGGGGCGGGGGACGAAGCAATGTCTGCAAGGCGGGAATGCGGAAGCTCATCCAGTCGATGACGAAATCCCACATCAAGATGGTCACGACCAGGGCGATGCCCTCGGTCACGGATCGATAGTCGTGCGCCATCCCGTTTTGCGCGGCGTCCGCCAGCAACACGACCACGAGAAGGTCTGCCGTGCCCAGCAAGCCGGCCTGACGTCGGGCAAGAACGCGCAGCAAGACGAAGATCGCGAGATACATCACCGTTCCACGCAAGATCATTTCGAGGATCGAATGCTGCGGCACGACAAGCGCCGTCCAGTCGATGAAAATGAGATACTGCATCGCTGCCTCCCGGGTCAGGTTTGCGTGGTCGCTCGCCTGAGGGCGAAGCGTAAGGATGCGACGATATCGGTTCGGGACCCGAAAGACGGCGAGCGATGGCGCTATGCCGTTTGGTGAAGGAGGGGCAACGGCCGCTAACGCGGCTTGGAAAAGGGCCGAAAACATCCCCGAGCCTGCCTTGACACCCCGCCCCCGGGCGGCCAAGTTCCCGCGTGGCGGCGGAGTAGCTCAGGTGGCTAGAGCAGCGGAATCATAATCCGTGTGTCGGGGGTTCGAATCCCTCCTCCGCTACCAACAAAATCAATGTGTTATAGATAAATAGCTTTCCACTTGATCCTTGGGAGCAACCAGGGAGCAACCACGCCAGAAGAACCTCCAGCAACGAACGGCTCCTTACCCTCGCTGCGGGTCATGCCATCCTGTCTCCAGCATCGCGCCACAGACGACGAGTCAAGGGCCGCGCAGAGCCACGCGCAACTCTTGTGAGCATGGCGAGCACGGGCGAAGCGCACCCTTGACGCGGCGGCGGCTCCCAGATCATTGACTGCTAACCGAAAGCATTTGCTTTCTGTCATGGAGACAGCTGCTCTCTTTCTTATTGCTTTTGCTTTTGCCGGTTGAGTCTGCGGCGCTGTTAGATCGGCACCGGTACATTCAAGAATATTTCGCACTCCCCCCGCCACTCCAAAACGGGGGTTTAGAACGCGCTGCTACCGACCCGATGCAGATCGGTCGTCACGCATTTAGTTACCGGGCGCTTGCCAGTTTGGTAGTAGGTGGCGGCCAATCCAGGCAAAGATCGTCCCGCGCCGCGATCAGGATTGCCCAGGGTGAACTTGGTGACTACAATTTTGACAGAAATCGGGATTCATATGGGAAATGTGAGCTGAGACGAAAACACTTTTCGCCGCCGCTGCCGGCGTTTGGGGGAGACCTTGCCCACATTAGAACCGCAGCATGACGAGAAGGGGCAGATGCGCAATTACTCCGCCCCTGGTAAGGTAAGTTGATGGTGCCGCTCAATGAGTGAGTGGTCGTCGCTCATCGCAATTGCGATAGGGCTGTTCATCGTCTTTGGGTGGTTATCTGACCGTCGTTCCAATAGACGGCAGGCAAAGTGGAGCGCGGAAGCGGAAGAACACCGCACCAGCGCAGACTACGTCATTCAGGAGCAGATGGAGTTTGAGAAGCGGCTAAATGAGAACGACGGACTGCCTGATGCCGTGCGCGGCACCGAGTTATACATCTATCGCAATCTGATGTGCGCCTGGTTCAACAAGCTAGCCGCCCAAAGTCGCTACGATGAACCCAAACTGAAGAAGATCCGCAAGGACTGGCTCGTCTACATGGAAATGCTGGAGTCGAGGAGGACCAGCGACTTCATAAGCCTCGAAAGCCATGACGAGGCAAAGCGCGAGAAGTACGGCCGCATAGCGCAAGAGGAGCGTACGCAGGTGAAGGCAATCGAGGATGCCTTCGCGGAAGCAGTCGGGCCCTAGGCTGTCGCGGAACTGAGCCGGATACGTGGGAAGGAATACGATAGTTTCAACGATGCAGGCGAGCTTGCACCGGGGGTTGTGCCCATGAACAATTGCCGCTGACGGCTACCGGGGCACCCCAGCCCACTACCAACTGGTCTCCTGTTTTAAACGGCGCGCCACATATAATCGATTTATCGAGCATTGGGAACGTTAGTATCAAGGGACATGATGAGCGCTTTTGGAACGTCGGAAAGCAAGGGCGTGTTAAATTCTCCTCGGCTAACACTTATCTATGTGATCAATCCGCAGTCCGGCAATCCCACGTCCATCGCCGTGTGGGACTACCGGTCCTAGCGGACCGGCAGGACCGCCCGTGCCATGCAGCTCCGCCATCTCCGGTATTTCGTGGCCCTCGGGCGAGTCGGGCATTTCGGTCGCGCCGCTCAAACCTGCCATGTGACGCAGTCGACGTTGTCGGCGGCGGTTCGCCGGCTCGAAGCCGAGATCGGCGCGCCGTTGATCGAACGCGACAAACGCTTCAAGGGATTCACGGCCGAGGGAAAAGTCCTGCTCGAGTGGGCGACGCGGGTCGTCGCTGAACGCGAAGTGTTGGATCAGCAGATCGGTCTGTTGCGCGGCGAGCTTGCCGGCGAGTTGGTCCTGGGCGTGGTGCCGACGGCGCTGCCGACCATCGGCTTGTCGACGACGCCGCTCAGTCGCCTTCATCCCAAGGTGACGTTGCGCATCCTGTCGCGGACCTCGAACGAAATTCAGCGCATGCTCGACGAGTTCATGCTCGACGTCGGGGTGACCTATCTCGACAATGAGCCGTTGCACGGCGTGACGACGTATCCGCTCTACGCCGAGCACTACATCCTGCTGACGCCGGCCGATGGGCCGTTCCGGGGACGGAAAAACGTCACCTGGCGCGAGGCCGCCGATACGCCGCTCTGCCTGCTGACGCCCGACATGCAGAACCGCCGCATCCTCAATTCGATCTTTGCGAGCGTCCATCGGGTCCCGAATGCTCACGCCGAGACCAATTCGGTGATGACGCTGTGCTCGCATATCCGCACCGGCGTGTGGTCGAGCGTGCTGCCCGACAACTTCCTGTGGGTGTTCGGAACGCCGCCCGGGATGATCGCTTTGCCGTTGGTCGAGCCCGAGCGGACCTTCACCATGGGCGTGGTGGTCCGGCGCCAGGACCCGATCCCGCCTTTGGTCGAGGCTTTCATCCAATCCGTGCGCAGCGCCGATATCGAGGCCCAGATCCGGCCCCCCGGGGCCGTTCGCGCGTAATCTGATTCCTCGATTACGAATTCAATTAAATTGGGTTGCCATCGATTTAGGGCGGACTCATACTAGTCCCATGATCCGTCCCGCCCGCCATGCTGGCCCAGAGGCGTGGCGCCCGGAGCTCATGCGCGAGCTTGCCGAGGCGCTGAAGCACGTCGATGGGCCGTTGCTACCCATCCTTCATTCCATCAACGATCGCTTCGGATACGTCGACGAGCGGGCGATTCCCATCGTTGCCGAGGTCCTGAACATCTCGCGGGCCGACGTCCACGGCGTGGTCTCGTTTTACCATGACTTCCGGAAGGCCCCGCCGAAGCGCCGGGTCATCAAGATCTGCCGGGCCGAAGCCTGCCAATCCATGGGCGGCGACGAGCTCTACGACGAAGTCTCGAAGGCTTGCGGCGCCGGAAGCGATGTCACGGTCGAGGCCGTGTATTGCCTTGGCAATTGCGCGCTGTCGCCGGTCGCCCTGGTCGACGGCAAGATTCACGGCCGACTGGATACCGAGCAGGCCTTGGCGCTGGTGCGGTCATGACCATGCGCATTTACGTTCCCGGCGATGCGGCGGCCGTGTCGGTGGGCGCGGACGACGTCGCCCGGGCCATCGAGGCCGTGATCGCCGCCGGTAAGCGGGACGCGACCATCGTTCGCACCGGTTCGCGCGGCATGTTCTGGCTGGAGCCGCTCGTCGAGTTCGACTCGGCCGACGGCCGCGTCGGCTTCGGGCCGGTGAAAGTGTCCGACGTCAAAGCGCTATTCGCCGCCGCCGCGACGCATCCCCGACGCCTCGGCCTCGTCGAGAACATTCCGTTTCTCAAAAGTCAGCAGCGGGTGACCTTCGCGCGTTGCGGCATCATCGATCCGTTGTTGCTCGCCGACTACGAACAGCACGGTGGTCTCAAAGGACTGCGCCGTGCTCTCGCGACGGCGCCTGGCGACATCGTTCAGCAGGTTATCGACTCAGGGTTGCGTGGCCGCGGCGGGGCAGGGTTCCCGACCGGGATCAAGTGGCGCACCGTCGCGGGTGTTCAGAACGATCGCAAATACATCGTCTGCAACGCCGACGAAGGCGACAGCGGCACCTTCGCCGACCGGATGCTGATGGAAGGCGATCCGTTCCTGCTGATCGAAGGCATGGCGATCGCCGGATTGGCGGTCGGCGCGACCAAGGGCTTCATCTATATCCGCTCCGAATATCCCCACGCCTTTCGTCAAATGGGTCGCGCTCTCGATGTGGCGCGCGCCGGAAAATTGCTCGGTCCAGATGTCTTGGGCAGCGGCCGCACCTTCGATCTCGAAATTCGCCTGGGCGCCGGCGCGTACATCTGCGGCGAGGAAACCTCGCTTCTGGAAAGTCTCGAAGGCAAGCGCGGCCAGGTGCGCCCGAAGCCGCCGCTTCCGGCGCTGCAGGGTTTGTTCGGCCAACCGACGGTCATCAACAACGTCCTGTCGTTTGCTGCCGTGCCGACGATCCTTGCCGAGGGTGCGGCGTTTTATCGCGATCTCGGCATGGGCCGGTCGCGGGGCACCATGCCCATCCAGCTCGCCGGCAACGTCAAGCATGGCGGGCTTATCGAACGCGCCTTCGGCATCACCCTTCGCGACATCGTCGAAGGCTACGGCGGCGGCAGCTTTACGGGCCGCCCGGTCCGTGCCGTTCAGGTCGGCGGGCCGCTCGGCGCCTATTGGCCGACGGAGTTGTTCGATACCCCGTTCGATTACGAAGCTTTTGCCGCCAAGGGCGGCATGATCGGTCACGGCGGCATCGTCGTGTTCGACGACACCGTCGACTTGGCCAAGCAGGCGCGGTTTGCGCTCGAGTTCTGCGCCATCGAGTCCTGCGGCAAGTGCACGCCCTGCCGGATCGGCTCGACGCGCGGCGTCGAAACCATGGACAAGATCATGCGCGGCGAACGCGTCGTCGAAAACATCGATCTCGTCCGCGACCTCTGCGAGGTCCTGCGTGACGGGTCGCTCTGCGCGCTCGGTGGGCTCACGCCCTTGCCGGTCTTGAGCGCGCTCGAACATTTTCCGGACGATTTCACGCGCGACGCTGCTAAGGCCGCTTAGGAGACGGAGCCATGACGGCGCCCTTCGATACCGATTTCGGCACACCGGCTCGCGACGCCACGATGACCGTGACGTTGGAGATCGACGGCTTGCCCGTCACCGTGCCGGCGGGAACGTCGGTCATGCGGGCCGCGGCTTTGGCTGGCATCAAGGTTCCGAAGCTCTGCGCGACGGACACGCTTGAAGCCTTCGGATCGTGCCGGTTGTGCTTGGTCGAGATCGAAGGCCGCAAGGGCACGCCAGCGTCGTGCACGACGCCCGCTGAAGCTGGAATGAAGGTCGCCACCCAGACTGGGAAGCTCGCCAAATTGCGCCGCGGCGTGATGGAGCTCTACATCAGCGACCATCCGCTCGACTGTCTGACCTGTGCCGCCAACGGTGATTGCGAATTGCAGGACATGGCGGGCGCGGTCGGCTTGCGCGACGTGCGCTACGGCTTCGACGGTGAGAACCATACGAAGCAGGCGAAGGACGAGTCGAACCCGTATTTCACCTTCGATCCGTCGAAGTGCATCGTCTGCTCGCGCTGCGTCAGGGCCTGCGAGGAACAGCAAGGTACGTTCGCTCTGACCATCGAAGGCCGCGGCTTCGACTCGAAAGTGTCGCCGAGCGCCAACGAGAGCTTCTTGAATTCCGAGTGCGTGTCCTGCGGGGCTTGCGTCAACGCCTGCCCGACGGCGACCCTGATCGAAAAGAACGTCATCGCGATGGGTCAGCCGGAGCGCCAAGTTCTCACCACCTGCGCGTATTGCGGCGTCGGCTGTGCCTTCGTGGCCGAGCTCCAGGGCGATCAAGTCGTGCGCATGACGCCGCATAAGGACGGCAAGGCCAACCACGGTCATTCCTGCGTGAAGGGCCGCTTCGCCTGGGGTTACACGACGCACAAAGATCGCATCACCAAGCCGATGATCCGCGCCTCGATCAGCGAACCGTGGCGGGAAGTGAGCTGGGACGAAGCGATCGGCCATGCCGCCTCCGAAATGAAGCGCATCCAGGCGAAGTACGGCCGGGGCTCCATCGGCGGCATCACCAGTTCGCGCTGCACCAACGAAGAGACCTATCTCGTTCAGAAGATGGTCCGCGCCGCCTTCGGCAACAACAACACCGATACTTGCGCCCGGGTTTGCCACTCGCCGACCGGCTATGGATTGAAGACGGCCTTCGGGACCTCGGCCGGCACTCAAGACTTCGATTCGGTCGCGGATGCCGATATCGTCATGGTGATCGGTGCGAACCCGACCGACGCCCATCCGGTCTTCGCGTCGCGCATGAAGAAGCGTCTGCGCGAAGGCGCGAAGCTCATCGTCATCGATCCGCGCCGGATCGATCTCGTCCGCATGCCGCACGTCGAGGCCTCGCATCACCTGCAGCTTCGTCCGGGCACGAACGTTGCGGTCCTGAACGCTCTCGCTCACGTCATCGCCACCGAGGGATTGGTCAACGAGGACTTCGTCGCTGAACGCTGCGATCCCATCGACTTCAAGATGTGGCGCGACTTCGTTAGCAAGCCGGAGAATTCGCCCGAAGCCGTCGAGGCGGTCACCGAGGTTCCGGCGACCGAGCTTCGCGCCGCCGCCCGTCTCTTCGCGACCGCCGGCAAGAACGCCGCCATCTATTACGGCCTCGGCGTCACCGAGCACAGCCAAGGCACGACCACGGTCATGGGCATGGCCAACCTCGCCATGGCGACCGGCAACCTGGGCCGGACCGGCGTCGGCGTGAACCCGCTGCGCGGCCAGAACAACGTCCAGGGCGCCTGCGACATGGGCTCGTTCCCACACGAACTGCCCGGCTACCGTCACGTCTCGGACACCGTGGTTCGCGGTCAGTTCGAAAAAGCCTGGGGCGTCACCCTCGATGCCGAGCCGGGCTTGCGCATTCCCAACATGTTCGACGCGGCGCTCGACGGTTCGTTCAAGGGCCTCTACGTCCAAGGCGAAGACATCGCGCAGTCGGACCCGAACACCAAGCACGTCACCGCGGCGCTCGCCGCCATGGAATGCGTCGTCGTTCAGGACCTGTTCCTGAACGAGACCGCGTCCTATGCGCATATCTTCCTGCCGGGCTCGTCGTTTCTGGAAAAGGACGGCACCTTCACCAACGCCGAACGCCGCATCAGCCGCGTCCGACGGGCGATCAAACCCATGGCCGGTCTCGCCGACTGGGAAACGACCATGGCGCTCTCGAACGCGCTCGGCTATCCGATGCGCTACACGCATCCGTCCGAGATCATGGACGAGATCGCGCGCCTCACGCCGACCTTCACCGGCGTCAGCTACGATCTTCTCGATAAGGTCGGCAGCGTCCAGTGGCCATGCAACGAGAAGGCGCCGGAAGGCACGCCGGTCATGCATCTCGGCGGCTTCGCCCGCGGCAAGGGCAAGTTCATGGTCACCGAATATGTCCCGACCGACGAGCGGACCGGCCCGCGCTTCCCGCTGTTGCTGACGACGGGACGCATCCTCTCGCAATACAACGTCGGGGCGCAGTCGCGCCGCACCGAGAACGTGGTCTGGCACGACGAGGACGTCTTGGACATCCATCCCCACGACGCCGAGAACCGTGGCATCCGCGAGGGCGATCGCGTCGCCCTGATGAGCCGATCAGGCGAGACGACGTTGCGGGCACGCTTGAGCGATCGGGTCCAGCCGGGCGTCGTCTACACGACGTTCCATCACCCGGAGACCGGCGCCAACGTTGTGACCACCGAGTATTCGGATTGGGCGACGAACTGCCCCGAATACAAAGTGACGGCCGTCGAAGTCCGCGCCACCAACCGTTGGTCGAACTGGCAGGAAGAGAACGACGGTTTCCGCCAGCTGACGACGCGGATCAGCGCGGCCGCGGAATAGTCATGGGCATCGTCCTCGATCGTCCGGCTTCGGCCCCGGCGGCGGTTTCCCGCATCGCCGGGCGCCAGCGCAATGCGTCGGACGACGAGGTCGCCGTCGAGGCGCCCATCGCCTTCCTCTACAACTGCCAAAGCCACGTCGTGATGATGGCGAGCCCGCGCGATCTCGAAGATTTCGCGTACGGGTTCTCGCTGGCCGAGGGCGTCGTCGGCACCGCCGCCGAGATCGCATCCGTCAAGCTCGCGCCGAAAGGCCCCGGCATGACCGTCTCCATCGATATTCCAGAAGCCCGGGCCAAGGCGCTGGGTTCGCGGAAGCGCAATCTCGAAGGCCGGACCGGTTGCGGCCTTTGCGGAATCGCCGAGATCGAGCAAGCCTTGCGGCCTCTGCCGGTGCTCGCCGACAGTCCGGCCATTCCGTCCGAGGCCATTGCGACAGCGCTTGCGGCCTTGCCCAACGGCCAGCTTCTCAATCGCCACACCGGGGCCATGCATGCCGCGGCCTTTGCGAACCGCGACGGCACGCTGCTCTGCGTTCGCGAAGACGTCGGCCGGCACAATGCGCTCGACAAACTGATCGGCGCCGTGACCCGCGCCGGACACGATCCGCGCGACGGTCTGGTGGTCGTCACCAGTCGCTGCAGCATGGAAATGGTGCAGAAGACCGTGACTTTCGGTTGCCCCATCCTGGTTGCGGTCTCGGCGCCGACGTCGCTTGCCATCGAACTCGCCGAACGCAGCAACCTGACCGTCGTGGCGTTTGCCCGCGGCGACGGCTTCAACCTGTACGCGCATTCCGAACGGATCGTCTGATGGACGCCGAGCGTCTCGTCTATATGGCCAATCAGATCGTCTCGTTCTTCAAGGTCTATCCCGAAGCCGAGGCCATCGCGGCCGTCGAGACTCACATCCGCCAGTTCTGGGACCCGCGCATGCGCAAGGCCCTGCTGGCTCATATCGAAGAGGGCGGCTCCGGTTTGACGCCCATCGCCAAGGCCGCAGCCGATCGCATTCGGGCCGGGGCGCCGGCCAAAGCCTAAGTATCGCGCGGGCCGTCCCCGCGCCATTATTCCCCATGACCGCCTATCTCGCGCCCGAAGGCTATGTAGCTGAGCTCGTCGAAGAGCTGGGCAGCGACGTCGACACGGTCTCGGACCGTCTGGTCCTGACCCAAGCGCCACCCCGCGCTGTCGCCTGGGCCGCCAACGTCTGGTTTGACCACGTCCGGATCGAGATCGAGTCGATCAAGGACGGAGCGCGAAAGCTTCGCGCCATCCAGCGCAACTGGGCGGTCTATTCCCACCAGTTGCACCGCCGCGCCGCGCTTATCCAATCCGAGCTTCCCAAGGTCAGTGCCAAGCCGTTGCGGTTTCCCGATCCGGCGCCGACCGCGCCGCTCGGGTCCTGGACGTTGCTCGACGACAAGACGATCCTGGCCGCGGCACGCTGTTCGAGCGTCTTTCCCAACGGCGAGGCGAACTTCGTCGAAGACCACAGCGGTCCGCCGAGCCGGGCCTATTTGAAACTCTGGGAAGCGTTGACAGTGATCGGCCGCCGTCCGGCCGCGGGCGAGCGCTGCCTGGACTTAGGCGCAAGCCCCGGAGGCTGGACCTGGGCCCTGGCCGGGCTCGGGGCTCGCGTCATCGCCGTCGACAAGGCGCCGCTCGATCCAGCGATCGTCAGATTGCCCGGCGTCGAACAGCGTCAGTCTAGCGCCTTTGCTCTAGAACCTAAAGACGTCGGCCACGTCGATTGGCTGTTCGCGGATATCGCCTGCTATCCGAAGCGGCTGCACCGCCTGGTGTCGACCTGGCTCGAGTCCGGCCTCGTTCGGAACTTCGTCTGCACGGTCAAGTTCGAGGGCAAGACCGACATCGAGGCCGGCCGCACCTTTCAAGCGATCCCTGGCTCGCGCCTCATGCACCTCCATCACAACAAGCACGAGCTGACCTGGATCAAGCTCGCGTCGTAACGGAGGTCGTCGAGGACGACGACGCTATTCGACCTTCGTCGTCTGTCCCGATCGCGCCGAACGATCGATGGCTTCCAGAACCGCGATGCCGTGGATCACGTCTTCGGGCGGGATCGGGTAGGGCGCTTCCTTCTTGATGGCCAAGGCAAAGGCCTCAAGCTCGGCGCTTTCGATGTCGGTCGGCGGGAAGTCGATGATCTCCCGCTTGCCGGTTCGGGGCTGATATTCGAAATGGGTGCTGTCGCGGATCTCGAGCCAGCCGTCGCCGCCAAAGGCTTGAAGGCGCCAGTTGCTCGCCGACGCCATGGTGGCGAGCGATCCGGTCATGCCGCTCGCGAATTCGAACAGCATCGAGGTTGTGTCGTCGATGTCGATGTCCAGGACCCGGCGGCGGCTCAAGGCGTGGACGCGTTCGATCCGGCCGCACAGCCCGATGATGCTATCGACCGTATGGATGCCCATGGCGGTCATGCCGCCGGCCGGGCTTTCGGCACGCTCCGCCCGCCACATCTCGGCGGTATAGGTGAAGCCGCTCGCCCCTGAAAAGTTGGTTTCGATGTGGTTGGGTATGCCGATCTGACCGGCGGTCAGCCGCTTCCGCATCTCGCGATAGGTGGGGAGGAACCGGCGGTTGTGGGCCGCGGCGATGATCAGGCCCCGCTTGGTCGCGGCCTCGACCGCCTCGGCGGCGCTTTTCTTGGTCAAAGTGAAGGGCTTATCGACCAGTAGGTGCTTGCCGGCCTTGGCCCCGGCCATCATCTGCGGGGCGTGCTGGCTGTTGGGCGTCACGATGACCAGGGCGTCGATCTTCGGGTCTTTGAGGGCCGCATCGAGGTCGCTTCCGAGCGTAAGGCCGTGGGTCTTGGCAAAGGCCTCGGCCTTGGCCGTGGTCCGCGTCACGGCGGCGGCGAAGCGGATGTGTTTGCTCTTCCCTTGGACCGACTCGACCATGCGCTGGCCCCAGCGGCCGAGTCCGACGATGGCAGCAGTAATCACCGGCGTTTCTCCCTCGATTTGACGATCCGTAGTGCTGCTTGATAGCTTGCGGCGTCCCCGCGATATCCCCTGACGGAGAACCCGAATGAACGACGCTGCGCCCCGTGCCCACAAGCTCGACTACCCGAAGTTCAAGTACCATTTTTCCGAGTTCATTGGCATCGGGAACAACGGCCATCTCTGGGTCGACGGCTGCGACGTCTATGACCTGGTCCGGAAATACGGTTCGCCCTTGCACGTCTTCAGCGAGAACCAGTTCCGCCATAACTATCGGAAGTTCCGCGACGGCTTCCGGGCGCATTACCCGAACACCCAGATCTTGTTTGCGAATAAGAGCAACAACGGCCTCGCCATGCGCCACATCATGAACCAGGAGGGCGCGGGCGGCGATTGCTTCGGCTACAACGAAATGTACATCGCCCTGATGGCCGGGACCGATCCCCGGACACTGGTGCTGAACGGCTCGAACAAGGAGCCGGAAGAGATCGAGCTCGCGGTCGCCAACGGCGTCTGCATCAACGTCGACGCTATGGACGAGTTGGACATGGTTCACGCGACGGCCAAGCGCCTCGGCCGCGCCATCGACGTCGGCATCCGCGTGAAGCTTGAATTGCCGGCCCTAGAAAAGCGCTTCGGGCGCGGCGTCCATTCCGGCGCCATGTCGGAAATCGTCTGGCGCGAGAAGTGGGGCATGCCCTACGAGCAGGCGGTCGAGATCACCAAGCGCGTCCGCAGCGAGATGAGCAATCTGCTGCATCTGAAGGAACTGCATTTCCATCTGAGCCGCCTCGACAACCAAGCCAAGGACTTCGGCGTCATGGCGGGCGAGATGGCCGAATGGGCCGCCCAGCTTCGCGACGACACTGGTTGGGTCGCGCCCTACATCGACTTGGGCGGTGGCTGGACCTTCGGGCGCAAGGAAAAGACCGGCGTTCAGGACGGCATCGACGACGAATCGGTCTCGAGCTACGAGGAATACGGCGCCGCCGTCGCGGCCGCCGTCATCGCCGAGTGCAAGAAGCGGAACTTCCCGTTGCCGGGTCTCAAGATCGAGCCGGGCCGCGCCATCTCGGGCAAGGCGGGAATTTCGGTCGGCCGCGTCGGCGCGATCAAGGATTGGTCGAAGAAGAGCTACAAGTGGGTGAACGTCGATCTCTCGGGCAACCACGTGCCGTGGATCACGATCCCGCACCGCTATCACATCGTGCCGGTGAACAAGGCCGATCAGAAGACGGTCGAGAAGGTCTTCATCGTCGGCCCGCTCTGCACCCACGACGTTCTGGGCCGCGACCGCGACATGCCGAAATTGGAGCGGGGCGATTACATCGCGCTGCTCGATACCGGCGCTTACGCCGAATCGACCTCGGCCAACTTCAACGCCCAGTTCCGCCCCGCGACCGTGCTGGTCAGCGGCGGGGAAGCGGACGTGACGACGGAGCGTGAGCGTCTCTCCGATGTCATGGGCCGGTTCCGGGTGCCGCCGCGGCTTCTCGCCGGTTCCTTCGCGGCACGCTAAAGCGGTAATTCGTTTCGCCCTCACCCTCCCGCTACGCGGGTCCCTCCATCTCCCGCTTGCGGGAGAGGGGCGTGGTGAGGGGCGTCAGATGGCGACGCTGATGCGTCTCGCCACCGGGCTTGTCCGGTAGGTTTCCCATGTGTAGCCGCGTATTCCGGACTTGGTGGCACCGGTGAGAAGCCGGGCCGGGGTATAGCGGCTGATATCGAAGTCCGGCTTACGGCCGGCCATGGTGTCGGCCAAAAGCCGTGCCGCGTAAGGCCCGCCGGTGTAGCCGACGCAGGCCGCGATGAAATAGCCGGGAATGTTCGGGACCTCACCCAGCACCGGGGCGCCGTCGCCGATGGCCATGATGCCGCCCCAGGTCCGGACAAGACGGAGATGCCCGATCGCCGGGATCAGATGCCGAGCGATCCACATGTTGCCGCGCACGCTGGCGTGCAGGATGTCGGGCTGATCGGTTGCCGGGTCGATGGCCGTCGGCCAGCCGCCGCCGATGATCATGGTGCCGTTGTCGGCCTGCTTCAGCGTCAGCTTCACGTCGATGTGCTGTAGCAGGTGATCCATGAACATCTCGATCGGTTCCGAGACGTTCACCTGCATCGGCGCCCAGTCGATGGGCAATTCGATGCCGATCATGCGGGCGATCTGCGCCACCCACGCGCCGCCGGCGTTGACGACCCGCTTGGCGCGGATCCGGCCGCGCGTCGTGGTCGCGACGAAGCCGCGGCGGTCGCGTTCGATGCCGGTTAGTTTGGCGTGACGGAAGACTCGGGCGCCGCGGTGCTCGGCGCCTCGGGCCAGCGCGACGGTCGCGGTCAGGGGATTGATCTTGCCTTCCTCGGCGCACCACACGGCGCCGATGACGCTGGACCCGAGATACGGCGCAACGCGGCGGGTTTCGTTGCCGCCGATGATTTCGGCGTCGATCCCATAGGTGCGCTCGATATCGACCTTGCACCGCAAGGTTTTCATCTGCTCGTCGGTTTCGGCGACCATCAGGCCACCGCCGACTTTGACTTCGATGTTGATGTCGAGGTCCGGCGCGACCTCCTTCCATGTCTTTACGCCCGACCGGCCGATGGGGAGCGCGCTGGCCGCTAGGGCCAGGCGTTCCTGATCGTCGTCGTGGGCGAAGTAATTGGTCATTTGGACGTGCAGGCTGCCGGCATTGGTGCCGGAGGCCTGGGTACTGACGTCGAAGGCGTCGATCAGGACGACGTCGGTTTTATCGCGGCTCAGCCAATAGGCGAGCGAGCTGCCGAGGATGCCGGCCCCGACGATGAGAACGTCGGTGTCGACGTCGAAGCGCGTTGTCTCTGGACGCGCCCCCGCCATCTACAGACCTTTCATGGCCCCGCCGTCGATCACGGCGCTGGTCCCTTGAATATGGCGTGCCGCCGGCGACGCCAGGAATGTGATGTAGGCGGCGACGTCGCGCGTTGTGCCGGCGCGACGAATGCCCATGGCCTGGATGCGGGTTTTCTTGATCTCTTCGACGGTGATTTTCCGCAAGGCGGCGGTGGCGGCCATGTTGCGCTCATCCAAGAGCGTGCCTTCGATGACGCCGGGGTGGATCGAGTTCACGTTGACGTCGTCTTGAAGGCCGAGATTAGCCAGTGCCTTCGAGAAGTTCGTGACCGCGGCGTTGATCGAACCGCCGACCATGGCCATCGGGCTCGGCGTCTGAAAGCCGGTGCCGCTCATGTTGACGACCGAGCCATTCGACTCCTTCAACATCGGCCACAGTGCCCGGCACATCCGGACGCAGCCGAAAAATTTGAGGGCGAAGCTGTCCTGCCAGACGTCGTCGGGGATCTCCAGGAAATTGCCCACCCGGGCGGTTCCGGCGTTGTTGATCAGAATGTCGACGCGGCCGTAGGTTGCCTTAAGTTTGGCGACGACGTCGTTGATGCCCGCGGTGTTGCGAAGATCGGCGGCGCAGGTCTCGACCCGGCGCTTGGTCTTGTCGCGAACCGCTTTCGCGGTAGCGGCGAGATCAGCCTCGGTCCGGCCGACGAGGAACACATCCGCGCCCTCCGCGGCCAGTTCCTCGGCAACGGCTTTGCCGATGCCGCGACTGGCTCCGGTGATGAGTGCGATTTTTCCTGCGAGGCCGAGATCCATGGGGTGATTCCTAATAGCCGTGGGTGCGATCGACGAGCTGGCGCGGCGTTTCGCCGCGCATGACGCGTTTGATGTTTTCGGCCTGATGCGCCGCGGCGATGCTGACGATGTTCCAGCTCGCGCAATGCGGGGTGACGATGACCTTGGGGTGCTTCCAATATGGGTCCGTCGACGGCAACGGTTCCTGCATGAAGGTGTCTAGGACCGCGCCGCCGAGGCGTCCGCTATTCAAAGCCGCGAGCATGTCGGCGTCGATGATGTGGGCGCCGCGTCCGGGATTGATGACGTAGGCGCCCTCCGGCAGCTCGGCGAGAGTCTTGGCATTCAGGATGCCCGTCGTCTCGGCGGTGAGCGGCAGCAGGCAGACGACGATGTCGCTCTTGGACAACATGTCGTCGAGGCCGGCCGCGCCGGAATAGCTGGTGACGCCGGGGATCGATTTCGGCGTGCGGCTCCATCCCATCACCGG
Source organism: Rhodospirillales bacterium (assembly GCA_009691105.1). GTDB lineage: Bacteria > Pseudomonadota > Alphaproteobacteria > Rhodospirillales > SHVU01 > SHVU01. Next base: position 42,123 of record SHVU01000011.1, on the reverse strand, counting down.
GAAGCCAAGCCGGGTCAGCATTTCGGCCGCCGCAGCGCCGAGGATGCCCGTGCCGAGTACGCCGACGCGACGCAGCGCAGCATGGGGATTGCGCCGAAACTTCCATTCGCTGCGGCGCTGCAACTCGCCGTAGTAGTGGAAGTTGCGATGCACATGCAGAACCCAGTGCACGACGTACTGATTCATGTTCTCGACCATGCCGGACGACACGCCACGGCTGATCGGAATGTTCTTGGGCAGATCCGGATCGCGCAGGATGTGATCGACGCCAGCGCCGAAGGAGAGGATGCCCTTCAGATTGTGGAAGCGCTTGTACATCCCCGGCTGGACGTTCCACACCAGGGTGAATTCGATGTCCTTGGGATCGCCGACGCCGTCCGGCCAGGCTCGCAGTTCGAGGTCGGGAATGTGGCGCTTGAGCTCCACATCCCATTCCTTGGGATCGTGAAAAGGACTTCCGAAAAGGAGTGCCATGGGGGGAGCCGTCGCGGTGAAGGTCTATTTGCGGATACACCCGCCTGGCTTGATTGACAAGCGCCGGTTGGGTGCGGGTCTTACATCCACGCCGCTGGAGCGTGGCGGCCGGCGCAGTCGATCGGAATGACCGCGCCCGACAGGTGTTTCGACTCGTCGGAAGCCAGGAAGACCGCGAGATAGGCGACCTCCTCGGGCAAGACCGTGCCGAGCAGATAGCGGGCCATGTTCTTGCGAACTTTCTCGTGGTTGGCGATGAGCTTTTCGATCCGGGCGGTGCGCGTCATGCCAGGCGCGATGGCGTTCACCCGGATGCCTTCCTTGCCGAAGCGCGCCGCGAGCGACGCGGTCAGGGCCGTGACTGCGCCTTTGGACGCCGAGTAACAATCGGTGCCGGGCGCGCCCTGCATGGCCAGAATCGACGAGGTGTTGATAACCGAGCCGCCGCCCGACTTGATGATTTGGGGAATGGCTAAACGGCAAAACAGAAACGTCCCGAACAGATTGCGATTGATCGTTTCCCAGAAGACTTAGAGCGCGACCTCGGTCGCGGAACCGTCGCCATGGGCCATGCCGCCGGCGTTGTTGTAGAGGATGTCGAGACGTCTCCAAGCCGTAACGGTTTGTTTGACGCAGGCCTCGACGGCGGCCGGATCGGCGACATCGGTCTTGAAGAGCTGCGCCGTGCCGCCGGCCTTTTCGACCAAGGCTACCGTCTCGGCACCGCTCGCCGGATCGATTTCGGCGACGGCGATTTTCGCGCCTTCGGCGGCAAAGATCTGCGCCGCGGTCCGGCCGATGCCGGAGCCTGCGCCGGTGATGATCGCAACTTTGCCTTTGAGTCGATCCATGAGAGCAGTCCTTCTCTGAAAGTCGGTTTTTGAAACTTTAGTCTAGATCGGAGCCTTTGCGGCGGCCCTGCTTGATCTGGCCGCGATGGACCTTGGATTTAAGGCGGCGCTCCACGGCGCCCCGCGTCCGCTTGGTCTTGACCCGGACCTTGGGGACCTCGGCGGCCTCGCCGATCAGTTCGATCAGCTTGGCGCGGGCGTCGTCGCGGTTCTGTTCCTGAGTGCGAAAGCGCGCGGCCCGGATCACGAGAATGCCGTCCTTGGTCATCCGCCGCCCGGCGAGGCGCGCGAGGCGCGACCACACCGACGTCGGCAGGTTCGGCGACTGGCGGGCGTCGAAGCGAAGCTCGACCGCCGTCGATACCTTGTTGACGTTCTGGCCGCCGGGGCCCGAGGCCCGGACGAACTGTTCCGAGAGCTCGGATTCTTCGAGGTGGATGTCGTCGGTGATACGAATCATGACTCGATCTTAGCGTCTTGCCGACCCTCTGGCAGGCTCGGAAAAACAGGTCTTGCGCCGCGCCCGAAAGATCGGGGATCGTCAGCTTATGGATTTGGACCTCAAAGGCAAAACCGCCGTCGTCACCGGTGGCAGCAAAGGCATCGGTCGAGCCGTTGCCGAACGCCTCGCTGCCGAAGGCTGCAAGGTGCTGATCGCGGCCCGCGACAAAGCCGACCTCGAACGGGCCGCGGCGGACATTGGTCGGTCCGGTGGCCAGCCCGTCGAATGGGTGGCCGCCGATCTTTCGGTCGCCGCCGATACCGACCGCCTGGCTGCCGAGATCAAACAACGCTTCGGCCGTCTCGATATTCTGGTGAACTGTGCCGGCGCCGGTCGGATCGGGCATTTCCTCGAGCTCGACGACAACGCTTGGCGCGACGGTTTCGCGGTCAAGGTGATGGGGACGATTCGGCTCTGCCGCGCCCTCTGGCCGATCTTGAAGGAATCGAAAGGCGCGATCGTCACCGTCGCTGGGACTCGCGGCTTGACGCCGGCGCCGCACATCATGATCCCGGGCGTCGCCAACGCCGCCATCATCAACTTCTCGAAGGCGCTCGCCCACTTGGGTCAAACCGACGACGTCAACGTCAACGTCGTGGTCGTTGGCGTTGTCGAGACCGAACTGCACGAGCTCTACGTCGCTGATCAGGCGAAGCTTGAAGGCGTCAGCACGCAAGATGTGAAGCGCCGCAACATCGCCGACGCCGGTATCCGTCGCTTCGGTCATACCGACGACGTGTCCCAGGCCGTGGCTTTCCTGGCATCGCCCCGGGCTCGCCACATCCAGGGCACCCGCATGGTCATCGACGGCGGCGCTATCAAGGATCTCTGAAATCTCCTCGACCTCGCGTTGACGCCTGCGGGGGTGGTCGGTAGGGTCTGGCCATGCCCGAGCGCGTTGCGTTCATTGGGCTTGGCGTCATGGGCGAGCCGATGGCGGCCCACTTGGCGAGGTCCGGTCATGACGTCGCCGTCTTTAATCGAAGCCGGGACAAGGCCGAGGCTTGGGCAAAAACCAATCATGGTCGTGTCGCCGCGACTCCCGCCGAGGCCGCGCGCGGGGCTCGTTTCGTCGCCTGCTGCGTCACCGGAGATTCGGCGTCGCGCGACATGTGTTCGGGGCCGGATGGGGCGTTCGGGGCGATGTCGCCGGGCTCTGTCTTCGTCGATCATTCGACGACCGGTGCCGAAACCGCCCAGGACAATGCTGCGGCCGCGTCAGCCAAAGGCATCGGCTATCTCGACGCGCCGGTGATCGGCGCCGTCGAAGGGGCGAAGCAGGGCAAGTTGCTGGCGCTGGTCGGTGGCGAAGCCGCTGCCGTCGCAACCGCCACGCCTTACTTGCGCGCCTATACCCGCGTCGTTCGCCACATGGGCTCATCCGGCCACGGCCAGCTCACCAAGATGGTCAACGCGATCATTCAGGCCCCGATCATCGAGGGTCTGTCCGAAGCCCTCGATTTTGCGTTCAAGGCCGGTCTCGAAACCGAAAAGTTGCTTGAGGCCTTGGGCGAGCACGAAGGTCGGTCGTGGTGGTTTTCGATGCGCGGTCTGGCAATGGGTGCCAAGCTCCGCGAAGGGCTTCATCCGAAGCACGGGCGGCAGGGGCTATTGATCAAAGATCTCGGCATCTGCTTGGCCGAGACGAAGGCTCGCGGCTTCGGTCTTCCCGTGACTGGACTGATTGCGCAATTGCCGGCCGGCGGTCGAACCGGCGGCTCGGCACCAGGGGGCGACGAATGACGGACAAGATCGGCTTCATCGGAATTGGCGCCATGGGGGCTCCCATGGCGATGCGTCTTCGCCAAGCCGGATTCGACGTCGCGGTCTGCGACGTCCTGCCGGTCAATGTCGACGCTTTCGTCGCCGCTCACGGCGGGCGAGCCGCCAAGAGCCCGGCGGACGCCGCGGCCTGGGCCAGCATGGTGTTCACCAGCGTCATCAACGACCGCGACGTCCAGGCCGTGACTCAGGGCTCGGACGGCGTATTTGCGGCGCTGAAACCGGGCGCCATTGTCGTCGATCATTCGACGGTCTCGGCGAAGCTCGTGCGGGAGCTGGCGGAGGATGCGAAACGGCGCGGCCTCGGATTTGTCGACGCTCCGGTGACGATTTCCAATTCGGGCGCCGCGAAGGGAAAGCCCCAGGTCATGGCCGGCGGCGACGCCGACGCCTTGGCCAAGGTCATGCCGCTGATGCAGACCTATGCCGACTCTGTTCGCCACATGGGTCCGAGCGGCGCCGGGCAGCTCTGCAAAATGACTCTGTCGTTTCTGATGGCCGGAATCATGGCCGGTTTGAACGAGGGCCTGACGCTCGGGTTTCGTGGCGGGATCGCCGCGCCTGAGCTCGTTGCTGCCTTGATGAAGACGCCGGCCCGGTCGTGGTGGCTGGAGGCGCGCGGTCCGGTCATGCTCGAAACCTCGCCAAGGGCCTCGACATCAACGCCGGTCGCGCCGCGATGCTGGTCAAGGACCTGGGTCTCGGGCTCGGCGAATCTCGCCTGGTCGACTTGGCGCTGCCCTTGGCCGGACTCGTCGTCCAGCTTCCGATCCGGTCGGGTCCCGCTCCCGCACCGGCAAAGCCGGGCACGACCGCGAATGCCGATGAGCTCGTGCGGCTCGTCGGTCGAGTCATGGTCATGTTGATCACCCAGGCTTTGGCCGAAGGGCTGCAGTTCATCCGCGCCACGAACCAGGACGTCGCCAAAGTGCTCGCCGTGATCAAAGCCGGCTCGCCCTTGACCGGATCGACGCCATGGCCGAGCCGATGCTTGCCGGCCGATTCGATGCCGGGGCTGGGACCATCGATGCGGCGATTGCCGATCTCGCCCAAGCCCTCGACGAGGGCCGGCGTCTCAAGGTTCCGATGCCGGCGACGGGTCTCGCCGCGCAATTCATGACGGAACTCGCGGCGTCGGGAAAAGGCGGGCAGGGGATCGGCGCGGTGATGACGAGGCTCGGAAGCCTCGGCGGTAAAACAAGTTAGCCCGGCGCGAGTTGCTGGGCCTTGTCGCGGATCAGGGCGAGCAACTCAAGCGCGCGCGCCGCGACCTTCTCTCCGCCTGCATCCGCGCCGCGGACGAAAAACGGGCGGTAGTCCTCGATCTCTTCGTAGGCCTTGAGGACTTCGGGTCCCAGGATCCGGTCGTAGTCGCGGCGTTCTTCGGGCGTGATGAAATACGGATGCATGAAATCCTTGGCGGTCGTCGTCGTGCCAAGAGCGTGCAAAGCCGCATTGATCCAGTGACAGGCTTCAAGCATGGCGCCCTCGACGACCGATTCGTAATCGGCGGGAGTGCAGTGGCGCAGGGAGCGGCCGATCCGGTCCGCCTTGGCGCGGTGTTCGGCCGGCGTCATCGCTGGTATCCGGCGGCGCGAAGGACGGTGTCGGTGATGTGGACACACTCGCGGAAGGCAGTCTCGCAGGCCGTGGCGACGTCGGTCGTGATCGGATGGGTCCAGCGAACGCAGGGGTCGCGGTAGGCCTCGATGACGCGCATGGCTTCCAGCGCGATATCCATCGTCGGCGGGACCGGAACGTCCAGCTTCGGTACGTCGACGTGGAGAAGATCGCCGAGCGGTCCGACGGCTTGCTTCCAGGTACCCGGCGGGTCGCCCGGCTCCATGTACTTGTTGGGGCGAACCGGATAGCAGTCGCGATCCGACGTGATGCCGGCGGCGTGAAGGGCGGCGTTCAGGGCATTGGTGCCGGCGCTCATCGCCACCCAGTTCCACAGCTCAAAATCCTCGAACGGATCGAGACGCGCCAGGAGGGCTTCCTGGCGGCGGAGCTTCTCAAGATGGGCGGGAATATTCATGGATGGATGACCAGAAGCGGCACGGTAGGAACCGGGCGCCAGCCTGTCAATCTGGCGCATTCGATAGATGCCGTTCGAGAGATATCGAAAGGGGGCGTCCGCTCCCCTATGCGTCCTCGATGTGACTCCGGTCCTGAGGCTAGGGTTTGGGCACGGCATTGTTTCTTCAAAGCTAGGAAGGAGAAACCTTATGACCCGCTCTTTGATGGCCCTCTTCATTGGCGCGGTTCTCACCGCGTTTGCGACCTTTCTTCCGACCGATCTTCTTGCGGCCTAGCTTCAGAAGACCCCGCTTTCGGCGGATGACGTCCAGACCTTCAACCAAGCCGCCGCCGCGACGGCTCAGACGATTGTCGCGGGTGACATGACGTCCGGTGAAATCGCGATCGCGGCGCTTGCGGCGGTCGGGATTATCTTCATCGTTCTCATCGTCGCGAACTAATCCGCTTCGTGCTCGGTACGCAGGAGCCCGACTCGCTCGGGCTCCTGCGGCCATGCACATTCTCATAACGGAACGATAGCAATGCGCCTCAAGGCCTTCCGCCTTGCGCCCGTGACGGCGTTCGTCGCCATGGTGCTGTTGTCAGGGTGTTCGACCGCGACGGATTCGATCCGCGATCCCCGCATCGCGACCGAAGTCGCCCGGTCTGACGTTCTGAACGTGTCCTATCGGCCGCAAACCAGCCAGGTCGGTTGCGGTATTGCGCCGCTGTCCAGTGTCCTCGCCTACTACGACGTTCCCAACGAGCTGTCGACGCTGGAGCAGGTCTACAAACTCGACGCGGAGGGCGGGTACTCGATGGGCAAGCTCGCCACCGTCGCCCAGACCTTCGGGTTGAAAGCCTTCGTCGTGAAGATGGACAACGCCGCGGCGCGAAAGCAGATCCAGGCCGGGCGACCGGTCATCGTCCCAATCCGCAAGGACGTCTACGGCTACACCATCGGCGATACGTGGATCTACAAGACGATCAAGACGCATGTCCTTGACCATGTGATGGACGAAGACAGTCTCTACTTTAATCACTACGTCGCGCTTATAGGGATGGATGACGGCAACTTCTGGATTCTCGATCCAGACGAGGGAATGCTCTCCATCGACGGCGAGCGGCTGGCCCGCATGCGGCGGACCTTCGACGACGCTTCGCTGATGGTCGGGCGGTAACCGGGACACCATCGACGGACTCCGTACGGCTTGATACGGCCGCGAAACCGTCGCGCCATGGATCCGCGATTGACCGCCAGCCCGCGGAGCGACTAGCGTCGCTTCTCTTTCCTGCGGAGGGTCTCCTTCGCCTATGGGCGAGACGAAAAAGTTCCCGAAACGCCTTCTTGTCGCCATCGGCGGCAATGCCATCTTGCCGGCTGGTCATAAGGGTACGCCCGATGAGCAAGCCGCCATCGCGGCCTCCACGGGTCGAGCCTTGCGACCGCTCATGGAGCTCAAGAACGAGCTCATCATCACTCATGGTAATGGTCCTTCGGTCGGCATGGAGCTGATGCGCCAAGCCTTGTCGCGTGAACGGGTCGCCGCCATGCCGCTAGATATCTGCGTCGCGCATACCCAGGGCGGCATTGCGTATCTTTTGATGCAAGCGCTTGAGAACGCACTCCGCGAAGTCGGCAATCCGCGTCACGTCGTGTGCCTGCTGACCCAGGTCGAGGTCGATCCGAACGATCCGGCCTTTCGCGATCCGACCAAACCGGTCGGCTATTTCTATACCGTCGATGAGGCGCAAGCCCTGACCCGCGAATTGGGGTGGCGAATGCGCGAAGATTCGAATCGCGGCTGGCGGCTTGTCGTGCCGTCGCCGAAGCCCCGCCACATCGTCGATATCTCGCTGATCGACGCTCTCGCCAAACGTGGCGCAGTGGTCATCGCCGGTGGCGGTGGCGGCATCCCGGTCGTTCGAGACACGCGGGGCGTCCGTCATGGTATTGAGGCCGTCATCGACAAGGATTTGACCTCGGCTCACATGGCCAATGTCCTCGGCATCACCGACATGATAATTCTGACCGCGGTCAAACGCGTCGCGATTCATTTCGGGACGCCAGCACAGCGCGAGCTCGATCAGGTCACGCTCTCGGAAATTCGTGCTTACCGCGATCAGGGACATTTTCCGGCCGGCAGCATGGGACCGAAGATCGACGCCGCGATCCGTTTTCTCGAAGGCGGCGGTCGGCGCGCCGTCATCGGACACCTCGACGAAGCCGTGCCGGCGTTGGCCGGCGAGGCCGGAACGCATATCGTTGCCGATGCGCGGTAACGGTTCGGGAATGTTGGGCCCGCACGCGGCGGTCGATCCGCCGGGCGTTTTGCGGATCGTCCTCATGGGTCGCGTCGCTCGCCGAGCCTTGTCTGGGCCTTCGTCAGGGCGAGTCCTCGCGGTCTTTCGCCGCAGCGTCTACGTCGAGACCGCGGCTGGCTTGGCGTGTCTGGGTGCGACGTCCCTCGGCGCAGGCCCTCTGAATGCGGTCGGCGAGGCGGGCGAGGAGTTGGACGAGCCATTGGCGCGGCTCGCCGCGGACGCGCCGGTGCAGATCGTGGACGAGAGCCTCACGATCAATAACGGCCTGAGCCTGTCGTGGCGAGGTGCCGCCGAGTGGCGTCCCGCCCGTGGCCCTTGGCCGATCGCGATCTTGCGCGAGTCCTTAGCCGCATTGCGGGATCTTGCGGCGGCTCGGGCACCCGCGGACGGCATCGCCCCGGTCGCATTCCGCAACGAGGGCCCGGGGCCGTTGCGCGAGGCGGCGGCAGCCTTCGGGGAATGGCTGCGCGAGGTAATCGCCGACGAAACGCTGCGCGATCCTTCCGGCGATATCGAGGCCTTGATCGGACTCGGGCCCGGGCTCACGCCCGCCGGCGACGACTATCTCGGCGGGGCGCTGATCGCCTTGCGCGCCTTCGGCCGACCCGCGATCGCGGACCGGCTCGCGGTTTGGGCTCTGGTTGCGGCGCGGCGCCGAACCTCGACCATCAGCCGTGCGCATCTCGCCGCGGCCGCGGCGGGAGAAGGTTCCGAAGCCCTGCATATCCTTCTGGAAGCGCTTGCCAAGCACCGGACGGGGGGGCTGGCGGCGGGACTCGACCGAATCGATCTGATCGGCCATACCTCCGGGTGGGACGCGCTTGCGGGCGCCGTCGCCGCGTGCGGGCTGCTTGTCGACGCCGGAAGGACCTAAGGATGCCGGTCAAAAGTCTCGTCCTCGCTTCCCACTACCAGGACTCGGTGATGCTGATGCGGCTGGCCGAGGCCGTCCGCAACGGCCAAGGCGTTCGCAACGTCGCCGCTTTCATGGGGACGCCGGCCAACAAAGATCTTCTCGTCTCCTCGGGCCTTGCCACGTCTGAGGGCAGCGCTGCCGGCGCGGACGACCTCATCATCGCGGTCGACGCCGCGACGGAGACCGAGGCCGAAGCCGCGTTGATCGCGGCGCGTCAGCAGATGATGGCGCGCCGGCAATCGACGGCGGGAACAGGCCCAGCCGCGCCGCGTACGCTCGATTCGGCGTTGCGCGTCATGCCCGACGCGAGTCTGGCGCTGATCTCGGTTCCCGGCGCTCACGCCAAATTAGAAGCGATGCGAGCGCTCAAGCAGGGGCTCAACGTCTTCCTGTTCAGCGACAACGTATCCGTCGCCGACGAAATCGAATTGAAAACCGAAGCTCTAAAGCAAGGCCTTCTCTGCATGGGCCCGGACTGCGGAACGGCGCATGTCGATGGCGTCGGCCTCGGCTTCGTGAACGTCGTGCCGCCAGGCCGTGTCGGCTTGGTCGCGGCCTCGGGGACCGGCCTTCAAGCCGTGATGTGTCACGTTGCGGCGCGGGGTGAGGGGATTTCCCATGCCATCGGTATCGGCGGCCGCGATCTGTCGAGCCCGGTCAAAGGTGCAATGACCTTCGTGGCGCTGGACCGTCTGGCCGCCGATCCGGCGACGGCGGCGATTGTCATCGTCTCCAAGCCGCCCGACGCTGACGTCTTGCCGTTGCTGGAAGCGAAGCTTGCCGCCATCGCCAAACCGAAGGTTGTGTGTTGCTTGGGCGCGCTTCCGAAAGCAACCGCCGGCGCAGTGTGGGTCGATACGCTGGACGGCGCGGCCGACGCGGTCGTCGCGGTGCTCAAGGGCCAGACCTGGACGCGACGCGACTTTGCCGATCGCGCCGACGTCGCGACGCGGCTGGCGCGCGTCGGACACGGCGCAGTCTTCGCCGGCAAAGCCATTCGTGGCCTCTATACCGGCGGCACGCTCGCCAGCGAAGCGAAGCTGTTGTTAAAGCCGTTGATCGGGGCGGTGGGATCGGATCTCGCGGCGTCGGGATCCTCACCGCATCGCATCGTCGATCTTGGCGACGATGCCTATACCGTCGGCCGACCCCATCCGATGATCGATCCAGCGGCGCGTTCGATCCAGGTCGTGGCCGCCGGGCGGGCGCCCGAGGTCGGCGTTCTTCTAGTCGATCTCGTGCTCGGCCTAGCCTCGCATCCCAATCCGGCGGCGTCGTTGGCCGCGGCCGTTACGACGGCGCGAACCGCTGCCGAATCCGAGGGACGAAAGCTCGCGGTCCTGGGCTCGGTTGTCGGGACCACGCTCGATCCGCAAAACCTGGCCGCTCAGACCGCGACGCTCGAAGCCGCCGGCATCGAGTTGTTTCCGTCGAATGCCGAGGCGGCGCGCTTCGCCGCGCTTCTGGTCAAGCCGGACCTCGTCACCACGTTGTTCGGAGGATAAGCGTGGCGAAACCGCTTCTCGGAAAGCCGGTCCGCGTCGTCAATATCGGACTCGAAGTGTTTGCCGACGATCTGCGTGCCGCGAACGTGCCGGTCGTTCACGTCGAATGGAAGCCGCCGGCCGGCGGCAATCCGAAAATGGCCGCGCTCCTCGCCAAGCTCGAGGCCGCGAAGAAAAAGTCCTGATCGGACCGCGCTAGAGGGTTTCGGCGAAGGCTTCGAGGGCTTTCTCGAAGCACTCGAGAGGCGCGGCGGTGACGCCGGCTCCGACCTGACCGACGTTCGGCCTCTTGCACGAGACCCCGGTGTCGATGGTCGGCTGAATGCCGGTCTCGACGACCTTGCGGATATCGATGCCGAATGGCGTGCCGCGGAAGTCGAGCAGCGGCACGCGGAACGTTTCGTGTTCGGAGACGGTGATCTCGTACATCCGCTCGGTTGTCGTGCGCGCGAAGGCGGCATCGCCGCCGCCGACGTATTGGACGATCGCCGGCGCCGCGGCCATGGCGAAGGCGCCAAGCCCCGAGGTTTCGGTGATCGCGGAATCGCCGAGATCTGGATTGGCGTCGTCGCGGCTGAAACCCGGGAACCAGATGCCTTCGACGCGGGGCGCCGGGGCGGTGAACCAGCGGCCTTCGAGGCCGGCGATCTGGATGCCGAACTCGACGCCGTTGCGCGCCATGGCGACGACCAATGTGGAACCCGCGACGCCGCGGCCGGCGTCCATCATTGCCTTGCAGGCCGCCATCACCAGATTGAGCGGGAAGTGTTGGCAGCCGTCGAGGAAGCGAAGGGCGTCCGGGGCATGGCGTGAGCCGGTGGCGGCGATATGGGGCGCAAGCTGGGCGATGAACAGGAAATTGCTCGCCCGGTTGCGGCTGTGCAGCTCGTCGCCCATCTGCAAGGCCTGGGCGATCAGGCTCTTCATGTCGAGGCCGCCGGAGCGCTGGAGCGCGTCGGACAGCAAGGGCCCCAAGGTTCCATTGAGCCAGCGCAGACGCTCGATCGACGCTTCGTCATAGACGCCGTGGCGCAGGACGCGGCCGAGGCCTTCGTACAGCGGGACGTAGGTCTCGATCCCGAACTTCTCGTTGCGCAGAACCTGAACCTGCATCGACGGGGTCAGGATTCCGGCCATCGGACCGACGGCGCGATGGTGATGATTGCAGTCGAACTTGATCTCGCCGCTCGCCGCAAGCTGCGTGGCGGCGTCGGCGGTCTTGGCCCAGCCTTCGAACAGGCAGGCGCCGATCACCGCGCCCTTCATCGGGCCGCACATGCGGTCCCAGGTGATGGGCGGGCCGGAGTGCAGCATGGTCCGCGGGCCCATGCCTGGAACGGCATCGCGGGCCAGACGCACGTCCTTGAGGACGGCAGTGCTGGCTTGAACGCGAGTGAGGACGTCTTGGTTAGCGGCGTCGATATCCATGGCGCCGAACGATAAGGGGCGAGGGATGGGCTGTCGAATCAGAAGTCGGGGAGGGCCTTGGCTCCGGAATCGAACCGCCCCAAGCGGAACGATTCGTAATCGAAACTCGACTTGCGGCCCTGCAGCATGTCGGCGAGCAGCATGCCGAACAACGGGCCGCCGGTGAAGCCGTAGCCGGGGAAGGTCGCGACGTAATAGCCAGGCAACTTGCCCACCTCGTCGAGGATCGGCATGCCATCGGCGGTGACGTTGGAGGTTCCGGTCCAGGCGCGCAGCAGGCGCATATTCCGCAAGCCCGGTACGATCTGGCTGGCGATCCAGGAGCTGCCTTGGACGCTGGTCCGGATGTTCGAGGGAATCAGCTCACCGAGCGCGCCGAATTTAGCCGGCCACGCGCCCCCGATCACTATGTTGCCGTTGGCGACCTGCTTCATCGTGAGACGTTCTTGGGCGTGATAGACGAGGTGATCGACGAACCGTGGCGCGACCTCGGTGACGATCATCTGAATGGGCACGCGCTTCATCGGCATCTGTAGGCCGGCTGCGCCAGCCACCGAATCGCACCAGCCGCCGGCGGCGTTGATGACGCGCCGCGACCGGACCCGGCCGCGCTTGGTGATGGTCTCGAAGCCCCGATTGGTCCGCTCGATCGCCGTCACTTCGGCGTTGCGGAAAATCCGCGCGCCCTTGGCTTCGGCCGCGACGGCCAGGGCCGTGGTGGTGAGCAGGGCGTTGGCGTGGCCTTCGCCGTGGCAATAGTCGGCGCCCAGGGCCTTGTCGGTGACATAGGGCGCGATCTTGCGCAGCTCGGTCGCATCGATCAGGCGGTTCTCGAGGCCGTAGGCGCGTTCGTAGGCGACCTTGCGCTCCAGAAGTTTCATCTGGGAGTCGCTCTCGGCCACCATGATGCCGCCGCCGTGAATGACCTCGACGTCGCGGTTGACCTGGGTCTTCAGATCGCGATCCAGGTCCTTCCAGATGCGCATGCCGACGCCGAAGACCTTGAGCACGGCGCTGTAGTTCTTCTGGGCCTCGTCGTCCATTTCGCGGAACGAGACCGGCGAGGCCTGACCGTGGATGTTTCCCGCGGTGCGGCCGCTGCCCTGCATGTTCAGATCGTCGCGTTCGACGACCGCGACATCGACGCCGTCGCGGGCTAGGTAGTAGGCCGCGGCCGTACCGGTGATGCCGCCGCCGACGATGAGGACGTCGGTTTCGACGGAGATGTCTTTGGCAGGTTCGGCGCTAGCCACGGGCGGGTCCCTCAAGAGAGCGGGCCGCCCAAGGCGGCCCGCTGATATATTGCAAGACGAGAGAAGCTATTCGGCGGCGGCGCGCTTGGCCCCGATTTGGCGAATGTCTTGCCACATCTTGGTCAGCTTCGCCATCCGTTCCTGGCCGTCCGCGCCCAGCTTGGACAGCGGCGTCAGCGGCGGACGGACTTCGCCGAGATCGAAGCCGGCGACTTTGGTCAGGTTGCGGCCGTAGGTGCCGTGGCCGTAGGTCGGATGGCCCGGCTTCACGACCCTCAGCATGGCCGAGTATTTGTCGGAGATGAGCTTGCCGGTGGCGAGATCGCCCGCCGCCATGGCATCCATCATCAGCGCCGATTGGCGCGGCGAATGGTTGGCCGGGGGCGAGACGTAGCCCGGGGCGCCCATAATGAAGCTCTCGTAGGGGCGTCCACCCGCAAAGACCGTCATCAGGCCTTCGCTCTCGCGGACGACGTCATAAACCCTCGTCCCTTCACCGCTCGCTTCTTTGATGTAGCGGATGTTCGGCAGTTCCTTGGCGAGATGCGCCACGAACTTCGCCGACATGTCGATGTGGGTCACGATCGGGTTGTTGTAGAGCATGATCGGGATCGAGATCGCTTCGGAGATCTGCTTGTAGTACTCGAAGATCTCTTCGTCGGTCGGCCAGTAATAGTACGGCGGAGTTATCATCACGCCGTCGGCGCCGAGGCGTTCGGCTTCCTTGGCATAACGGACGGCGGTCGGGGTGTGGGTGTGCGTCGTGCCGATGAGCACCGGGACCCGGCCTTTAACCTGATCGACGTAGGTTTCGATGATCTGGGTGCGCTCTTCTTGGGTGATCGACAGGAATTGGCCGACCGAGCCGAGAGCGATCAAGCCGTGGCTGCCTTCGTCGATCTGCCAATCGATGAAGCGGCGCAGCATCTTGGTGTTGATGGCCTTGCCGTCTTCGGTGAACGGCGTGAACGTCACCGTATAGCTGCCGCGGAATCTCTTCTCTTTCGACTTCGCCATCATCGTCCCCTATGTCGTCACGGGTGGTGGATTTCGGGCTCGGGCCCGACTACGGGATTGTAGTCGGGCCCTTCCCGGTACTTCAACCGGCGGATTCGGGCCCTAGGCGGCCTTTTTAGCCGAAAGCGTGTCGAACTTGGTCATCAAGCTGCGGACCTTCTCCAGGGCCTCTTTGCCAGGTTGGCCATAGCTCGAAACCGGCAGCATCGGGAGGCGCGGGTTACCGACAGGCCGGCCGATCATCGCCAAAATTCCCTTGGTGAAGGTGGTCATGGCACCGAGACCATTCCGCATCTTGGCGGGCTGGCCGGCCCGGATGGCCTCGTTGATCGCGACCAGAATGTCGCGAACCTTTTCGGCACCGGCGACGTCGCCCGCGAAGAACTTGTCGTACATCGCGGCAGCGGCACGCGGCACGAAGTTGCCTTCGGGCGAGACCCAACCCGTCGAGCCGAGAAGCGCCGCTTCGAACGGCCGCGCCCCTTGCCACACGTTCATCTTGTCGCCGGCAAGCCGCTTGATGTCATAGGTCCGAGCCAAGTCGCCGCTCGCTTCCTTGATGTAGCGGATTTGCTCGAAGGTATGGGCGAGCTTCGAGACCAAGGCCGCCGACATGTCGACGTTGGCGCAGAACGGGTTGTTGTAGAGCATGATCGGGATCTTTACGGCGCTGCAAATCGCCTCGTAGTAGGCGAAGATTTCATCGTCGAAGGGCGCCAGGTAGACCGGCGGCATGATCATGAGGCCGTCGGCACCCAGATCCTGGGCTTCCTTGCTGTAGCGGACAGCGTTCGGAGTATGGGCGTTCATCGTGCCGGCAAGAACCGGGACGCGACCGCGGGCAGCATCGACGACGGTCTTGACGATGCGAGTGCGCTCTTCGTCGGTGATGAGATAGTACTCGCTCATCGAGCCGAGAGTGATCAGCCCGTGCGAGCCTTGCTCGATCTGCCAGTCGACGAACTTGCGCATCGTCGCTTCGTCGAATTCACCCGTCTCCTTGAACGCGGTGACGAGAACCGGATAGCTGCCTTTGAAAGTCTTAGCCATAGTCGTCTCCTCCATTACCCAACAATTTGACCAACTCTAGCCACGGTTATCGGCCGGCGCAATCGGCGCTTCGTTGACACGGCCGCGGTGGCCTCGCCACTATGCCGCCCCCGGGGAAGGAAACAATCCAGATGGCGCAACGCCGCAAATCGCCCGAAGAGCTTCGCAGCCACCGTTGGTACGGAGTCGCGGATTTGCGCGCCTTCGGGCATCGGTCGCGGACTGCCCAGATGGGCTATTCCCGAGACGAC
This sequence comes from Rhodospirillales bacterium, assembly GCA_009691105.1. Lineage (GTDB taxonomy): Bacteria > Pseudomonadota > Alphaproteobacteria > Rhodospirillales > SHVU01 > SHVU01. The sequence goes on along the minus strand of SHVU01000011.1, from coordinate 26,750 downwards.
TACGCCGGGAAGCCGGTCATTGCCATCATCAATACCTGGAGCGAGATCAACCCCTGCCATACCCACTTCCGGCAGCGCGCCGAGGAGGTGAAACGCGGTGTCTGGCAGTCGGGCGGATTCCCGATCGAAATGCCGGCGATCTCGCTGTCCGAGCCATTCCAGAAACCGACGACCATGCTGTACCGCAACCTGCTGGCGCTCGAGACCGAGGAGCTGTTGCGCTCCTACCCGGTCGACGGCGCCGTCCTGATGGGCGGCTGCGACAAGACGACCCCGGCGCTCTTGATGGGGGCGATCAGCATGAACCTGCCGGCGATCTTCGTTCCGGCCGGACCGATGTTGCGCGGCCAATGGCGCGGCAAGGCTCTCGGGTCCGGTTCCGATAGCTGGAAATACTGGGACGAGCTTCGCGCCGGTCGAATCGACCGCGACGCCTGGAACGAAATCGAGGACGGGATCGCCCGTTCGCCCGGTCATTGCATGACCATGGGCACAGCCTCGACCATGACGTCGATGGCCGAAGTCCTCGGTCTGTCGTTGCCGGGCGCGGCGTCGATCCCCGCTGCCGATTCGAATCATTCGCGCATGGCCGAAGCCAGCGGCCGCCGCATCGTCGATATGGTGTGGGAGGATCTGAAGCCCTCCGACATCCTAACGAAAGAGGCCTTCGAGAACGCCATCGTGACGTCGACGGCGCTCGGCGGCTCGACGAATTCGGTGGTCCATATCGTCGCCATGGCCCGGCGCGCCGGCATCAACTTCGATCTCGAGCGCTTCGACGAGATCGCCGCGCAAGTGCCGATGCTCGCCAACGTCCGGCCGTCGGGAAAATACCTGATGGAAGACTTCTATTACGCCGGTGGCCTCAAGGGCCTCCTGGCGCGCCTCAAAGATCAGCTTCACGGCGATTGCCGCACCGCCAACGGCAAGACGCTTGGCGCCAACATCGCAACGGCCGAGGTCTACGACAGCGACGTGATCCGGCCCGTGGCCGATCCGGTCTATCCGGCGGGAAGCCTCGCGGTGTTGCGCGGCAATCTTGCGCCTAACGGCGCGGTCATCAAGCCGTCGGCGGCGACGCCGAAACTTCTGAACCATGCCGGACCCGCGGTCGTCTTCGAGGACTACAACGACATGTCAGCCCGGATCGACTCCGACGATTTGGACGTGACCGCCGACTCGGTCTTGGTCCTGCGCAGCGCCGGTCCTTTGGGCGGACCGGGGATGCCGGAATGGGGCATGCTGCCGATCCCGAAGAAGCTTTTGAAAACCGGCGTCAAAGATATGGTTCGCGTCTCCGACGCCCGCATGAGCGGCACCAGCTACGGCACCTGCGTCCTGCACGTCGCACCGGAGTCGTTCATCGGTGGTCCGCTGGCCTTGGTGCAGAACGGCGACATCATTGCCCTCGACGTCGCCAAGCGTCGGATCGATCTTCGCGTCGACGAGGACGAGTTGGCCCGCCGCCGCGCCGCGTGGAAGACGCCGGCGCCGCGTTACACGCGCGGTTGGGGTGCGCTCTTCGCGCAGCACGTTACGCAAGCCGACAAAGGCTGCGATTTCGATTTCCTGGAAGCCGGAGCGGCGACAGCCGATCCTGAAATTCACTGAGCCTTGAGAACGGAGCTGTCATGCACGTCGACGACCATTTGACGAAGATCAAGCACCTGGAACGCCAACGCGCCAAAATCGACCGCATCGAAGATTGCGAGATGTGGTACTGGGCGACGCTGAACGCTGGCGTGCACGCCATGAATGCGGCGCTTCATGCCGTCGGCGCGACCAAGGACGATCCGTGGTTCGCCCATAACGTGCCGATCTATCACGTCGCTAGCCGCAAACCAGGCGGTTGGGAGCCGGCCTTAAAGCCGCTCGGCGATATCGAACACGTCGACTCGCCAGAAATGGAAGCGATCATCCCGGCGTCCCTGAAGAAGGCCGGTGTGGCGCTTCGCAAAATGGAACATCTGCGCGAGCCGATCCTGCGCGGCGACGCCAAAGTTTCGAACGCCATGCTCGACCGCATGGACGCGCTGTATCAGAAGTGCCTCACGGTGACCCGCCAAGCCATCGCCAAGAACCGGAGGGCCGGCCGATGATGCCCGCGTTCCATCGCCGCAAGGCGGAGAAAGTGACCCGCACCATCCTGGGCCTCGACCCCGCCACCGATCACGAGATGATCATCGACGGAACGATGATCGCCGCATCGCAATGGATCAACTACGCGCTGCATCGCGCCGGAATCACCCGGACCGAGTTCGATATCATGCATGCGTATTTCGTCACCGGGTTCGAGCGCCAGTACTACGCGCTCTGCGCGTCGCCGGTGCTGATCGACTCGCTCGAAGCGATCGAGACGATCCGACCGCAGCATGTCCGTGGCATGGCCAAGACCGGTCCCGCCGCAGCGCGTAAAACGCTGGCGATCCTCGCCAACCTCAAGAAGACGGCGCTGAAGATCGGCAAAGTCCAGCGGGCCTATCGAACCGCGGGTCAAACGCGATAATGGACAACGCTTACGACGTCGCGTTTCGCCGGGCTCTTCGCGATCGCGACGGGTTTTGGGCCGAAGCGGCCGACGACGTTCGCTGGTTCAAGCGGTGGGATCGGGTCTTCGACGATTCGAAGGCCCCGTTCTATCGTTGGTACGTCGGTGGGCTGGTCAATTCGTGTTTCAACGCCGTCGATCGTCATGTCGAAGAGGGACGCGGTGACCAGCCGGCCCTGATCTATGACAGCCCGCTCACCGGGTTCACGGTCAAGACGTTCACCTTCCGCGAGCTTCGCGATCAGGTCGCGCGGTTTGCCGGTGTTTTGGCCGCGGCCGGTGTCAACAAAGGCGACCGCGTCGTCATCTACATGCCGATGGTCCCCGAGGCCGTCGTTGCGATGTTGGCGACGGCGCGGCTGGGTGCGGTCCATTCGGTGGTCTTCGGTGGTTTCGCCGCGCCCGAGCTTGCGGCGCGGATCGATGACGCGAAGCCCAAGGTCGTCGTCACGGCATCCTGCGGCGTCGAGCCCGGCCGCCTCATTCCCTACAAGCCGATGGTCGACGAGGCCTTCGAGATCGCCAAGTCTAAGCCGGGCCGTTGCATAGTTCTGCAACGGCCCCAAGTCGCCGCGCCAATGGTCAAGGGCCGCGATATCGATTGGGACGAGGCGATGGTCAAGGCCAAGCCCGTCGACTGCGTTCCGGTCTTGGCGACCGACCCGCTTTACATCCTCTACACGTCCGGCACGACCGGCACGCCCAAAGGTGTCGTCCACGACAACGGCGGGCATCTTGTCGCGCTCAAATGGTCGATGCGCAACGTCTACGACATGGCGCCGGGCGATACGTATTGGGCGGCATCGGACGTCGGTTGGGTCGTCGGCCATTCGTACATGGTGTACGCGCCGCTGTTTCACGGCTGCACGACGATCCTCTACGAAGGAAAACCGGTCGGCACACCCGACGCCGGGGCGTTCTGGCGCGTCATTGCCCAGCACGGCGTCCAAGCCCTGTTCTGCGCGCCGACGGCGTTCCGCGCCATCAAGCGCGAGGACCCCGACGCGTTGCTCCTGAAGAACTACGATATGTCGCGGTTCCGTATTCTGTTTCTGGCCGGCGAGCGCACCGATCCCGACACGTTGCGCTGGGCCGAGACCCATCTGAAAAAGCCGGTAATCGATCACTGGTGGCAGACCGAAACCGCCTGGCCGATCGCCGCGAACCCCATGGGCTTGCATCGCTTCCCGGTGAAGCCTGGTTCGCCGACCAAGGCGATGCCGGGTTGGGACCTTGGCGTTCTCGACGGCGAAGGTAAGCCGGCCAAGGCCGGCGAGATCGGTTCGCTCGTGGTCAAACTGCCGATGCCGCCGGGATCTTTGCCGACCTTGTGGAACGCCGACGACCGCTTCATCGAGGCGTACCTCGCCGACTTCCCGGGCTACTACAAGACCGCCGACGCGGGCATGATCGATGAGGACGGCTACGTCTATGTCATGGCCCGCACCGATGACATCATCAACGTCGCCGGCCATCGGCTGTCGACGGGCGCGATCGAGCAAGTCCTGGCCTCCCATCCCAACGTCGCTGAATGCGCCGTAGTCGGCGTTCGCGATGCGATTAAAGGCGAGGTTCCCGTCGGCTTGCTGGTCCTGAAAGCCGGCGTGGCGCGTCCTGAGAGCGACATCGTGTCCGAAGTCGTCGGGCTAGTCCGTCGTGACATCGGGCCGGTCGCAGCATTCAAGCAGGCGGTCGTGGTGGCGCGGCTTCCCAAGACGCGCTCCGGCAAAATCTTGCGTGGCACCATCAAGAAGATCGCGGACAGCGAGCCGTACAAGGTTCCGCCGACGATCGAGGACCCGGCGTGCTTGCCGGAAATCTCCGGCGCTCTCGGCCGTATCGGCTACGCCAGAACCGAACCTTAGGAGGACGTCATGGATCTCGGCGATCTCGGCCAAAAACTCGGCCTGGATAAAAGCATTCTTTCTGCCGGTGACCACGTCGTCCGCTCGCCCATCGATGGTTCCGAGATTGCGCGCCTGAAGGTGGATTCACCGGCCGACGTGGCGCGGAAAATCGAACGGGCCCACGCCGCATTCATCGCCTGGCAAAGCGTGCCGGCGCCGCGCCGTGGCGAATTGATCCGTCTCTTCGGTGAGGAACTGCGCGCCCACAAGGATGCGCTCGGCCGCCTCGTCACCATCGAGGCCGGCAAGATCCTGCAAGAGGGTCTCGGCGAAGTTCAGGAAGCGATCGATATCGCCGACTTCGCCCTGGGTCTGTCGCGGCAGTTGTATGGTCTCACCATCGCCTCGGAACGGCCCGGCCATCGCATGATGGAGACCTGGCATCCGCTCGGAGCGGTCGGTGTCATCACCGCGTTCAATTTTCCGGTTGCGGTCTGGGCGTGGAATTTCTCGCTCGCCATCGCTTGCGGCGACTCGGTCGTCTGGAAGCCCTCGGAAAAGACGCCGCTGACGGCACTCGCCTGCGGGGCGCTGTGGCAGCGGGCCGTCAAACGCTTCGGCGAGGCGCCCGAAGGCCTATTGGAAGTCGTGCTCGGCGGCCGCGACGTCGGTGAACGTCTGGTCGACGATCCGAAGCTGCGGCTTATCAGCGCGACGGGCAGCACGGCGATGGGCAAGACCGTGGCCCCTCGTGTCGCAGCGCGACTGGGACGCACGTTGCTGGAACTCGGCGGTAACAACGCCATGATCGTCGCGCCGTCGGCCGATCTGAAGCTTGCGGAACGCGCCATTCTTTTCGCCGCCGTCGGGACGGCCGGTCAGCGCTGCACGTCGTTGCGCCGCCTGATCGTCCATGCCGACGTTGCGCCAGCGCTTCTCGAGCGATTGAAATCGGCCTATGCGAGCATCGCCATCGGCGATCCTCTCGACGCCGGAACTCTCGTGGGCCCACTGATCGACGGTCGCGCCTTCGAGGCAATGCAGGCCATGCTGGCCCGCGCCAAGACCGATCGCGGCGTGGTTTCGGGTGGCGAGCGCGTCCTCGCCAATCGCTATCCCAACGCGTTTTACGTGCGTCCGGCGATCGCCGAGATGCCGGCGCCGACCGATGCCATGCGGACGGAAACCTTCGCGCCGCTACTCTACGCGGTGACCTATCGCGATTTCGCGGACGCGATCTGCATCCATAACGACGTGCCGCAAGGATTGGCCTCGGCGATCTTCACCAACGACGTACGCGAGGCGGAAACATTCGTTTCGGCAACCGGCAGCGATTGCGGCATCGCCAACGTCAACATCGGTCCTTCAGGGGCCGAGATCGGCGGAGCCTTCGGTGGCGAAAAGGAAACCGGTGGCGGTCGCGAGTCAGGCTCGGATTCGTGGCGGGCGTACATGCGCCGCGCTACGAACACGATCAATTACTCGCGCGAATTACCGCTCGCTCAGGGAATCAAGTTCGGGACGGATTAAACGGCGCGCTTGGCGCGCCGGGCCGATCTACTGAGGCTTCGGCTCTTCGGACGCAGCCTCGGCGGGAGCCGGTTCGGCCTTGGCGGTTTCGGCCGCGGCGGTGGCACGCGCTTCGGCCCGGGCCTGCTTTTCGGCGCGGGCGTGAACGGCGCCGGCACGGGCTTGCGCCAGATCGATCTGCTTGGTCAAATCCGCTTCGGAACAAATGCCGAGCCCAACCGGGTTTTGCGGTTTGATGTTATGGGCGTTCCAATGGCTCTTTTCGCGAACCGCGCTGATCGTCGACTTGGTCGTGCCGATCAGCTTGCAAATCTGCGCGTCGCCGAGCTCTGGGTAGTTCTTGATCAGCCAGGCGATGGCGGCCGGCCGGTCCTGGCGCTTGGCGACGGGCGTATAGCGGGCGCCCTTCGTCTTGGCCGTCGGATGGGGAATCGAGGGCTTGGCGATCTTGAGGCGCGCGTTGGGGTCGGTCAGGCAGCGGTCGATCTCGTCGCGCGACAGCTGGCCGCTGGCGACGGGGTCGAGGCCTTGTATGCCGATCGCGACTTCGCCGTCAGCGATGGCTTGGACCTCCAAGGGGTGGAGACCGCAGTATTCGGCGATTTGTTCGAAGGTCAGGGCCGTATTTTCAACGAGCCAAACCGCCGTCGCCTTGGGCATTAGGGGCAGCGTCATGTCTTCAACCGTTTTGCAATAGACAACCCCGGGATCGGACGAGCCGTCCCAGAGCGTGAATTTCCTTTATAGCGCCGGACCAGGCGGCGGGTCAAACGCCGCTCTCGCCGACCGAAAGCATAATTTTTCCAATGTGCTGGTTCGATTCCATACGCCGATGGGCATCGGCGGCCCGGGCCAGCGGGAAGGTCGAATCGATCACCGGCCGGATGCGGCCCTGCTCGACCAGCGGCCACACCTTTTCGCGCAATGATCGCGCCATGGCGGCTTTCGCCTCAACCGACTGCGGCCGCAACGTCGAGCCGGCAATCCGCAGGCGCTTGCGCATGACGATCGAGAAGTCGACCTCCATCTTGCTCCCCTTCATGTAGGAGATGTTGATGAGGCGGCCTTCCATGGCGAGGGCCTCGAGATTGCGCTCCATGTAATCGCCACCGACCATGTCGATGATGACGTCCACGCCGCGGTCTTGGGTGAATTTTTTGACGGCGGCGACGAAGTCCTCGGCCTTGTAATCGATGGCCAGGACCGCGCCGAGACGGGCGCAAGCGGCGCGTTTTTCAGGTCCGGCAGCGGTCGCGATGACTTTCGAGCCGAGAGCCGTCGCCATTTGGATCGCCATCACGCCGATGCCGCTGGCACCGCCATGGACGAGGAGCGTCTCGCCGGGGCGAAGGCCCGAACGGTCATAAATGTTGTGCCAAACCGTGAAGGCGGTTTCGGGCAACGATCCGGCTTCGATCCAGCTCATGCCCTTCGGCGCTGGCAGACAATGCGAGGCCGCAACCTTGCAGTATTCGGCATAGCCGCCGCCGTTCACGAGGGCGGCGATCTTGTCGCCGACCTTGAGGCTCGTGACCCCGGGACCGACTAGAGCGACCGTGCCCGCGACTTCGAGCCCGAGAATATCCGTGGCTCCTGGAGGCGCCGGATAGTTCCCCTGACGCTGGATCACCTCGGCGCGGTTAATGCCGGCCGCAGCGACGCGGATCAGAACCTCGCCATTTTCCAGGGTCGGCACCGGTCGCTGGCCGATCTTGAGGACGTCGGGGCCGCCGGGAGCGTCGGCGACGATGCATGCCATAGTCGAAGGCACAACGGTCATGGGGACCCTGCTTTTCGCGTGAGACGGTTGGGTTTAACGTGGCCCGAAATCGGGCGTGGCGAGACGGAGGTTTTACCATGGACATCGAAGACCTGGAGCCCCGAAAAAAGCAGCCGGAGCGGAAGAATCTCGAAATTATGTCCGTCGAGGCCCTTCACGCGTATATCACCGAGCTTGAGGCCGAAATCGCCAGAACTCAGGGCGTTATCGCCTCGAAGGAAAAGGCGCGGACCGGGGCGGACCGTTTTTTCAAGCGTTAACGGCGGCGTTAACACTTCGTTAAGCATTGATTCGTAAGGTCGAGTCTGAATGGAAAACGGTCGCTTTGCGACCATTTCATTCCTCTTCATAGCCTCCCTGTAAAACTTGCGCCGCCTCCTTGGAGGCGGCGCCTTTTTTCACCCGTTCGAGGTCTTGACCGGCGGGACGGGCGCCCCTTAGACCCCGGTCCTAACAAGACGACGCAAGTTTTACAGGGATAAAAAAACACGGGGCCGCCCCTCCAGGGACGGCCCCGATGCTTTTCGACGTCGTGAAGCGAGGGACTTAGGCAGCCTTCGCTTCGATCGTCTTACCATTCGCGGGGCGGTTGTCGATCGCGATCTTCCGGGGCTTCAATTCCTCCGGTACTTCGCGGACGAGCTCGATGTTCAAGAGCCCGTTGCTAAGGCTCGCGCCTTTGACCGCGATGTGATCGACGAGATCGAACCGTCGCTCGAACTGCCGGCGGGCAATGCCGCGGTGCAGGTACGAGCCTTTTTCCTCACCGTTCTTGGACTTGCTCGACACGACCAAGGTGTCATCGGCGACCGTGACGTCGATTTCGTCTTCGGCGAAGCCGGCGACTGCCATCGTTATCCGATAGGCGTCCTCGCCGACGACCTCGATGTTGTAGGGCGGGTACGACAGCACGGCGTCATCGACGCTGAGCGCAGCATCGAACACGCGCTGCAGGCGGTCGAACCCAACGGTGGAGCGAAACAGGGGGGTAAAATCAAAGGTACGCATAGCCACATCCTTTCGTAAGCAACGTGGTTGGCCCCGGGGCCCGTAGCGGATCATCACGACCCGACTATCGAGCTCGGGTTGGCTCTACCGAACCCTGCAATAGGCATTCGGCGCCGACCCACGAAATGGGATGCGCGCCCCTTTTCGTCAAGAGGCGGGAGTTAGGCCAGAATTCCGGTCTAGGGCTTGTTGGGCGGCGGCGTCGTCGGCGCGGGCTGCGGAGCCGCGGGACGAGGCGGCGGGGCTGCCGGACGGGGGGCAGCGGCCGCGGGGGCCGGAGCCGGTCGAGCCGCGCCATTGCCTGGGGCGGGCGCGGCGGCACGGGCCACGACGGGTCGTGCGGTCACGTTGGGCCCGCCTTGAGGCGCAGCGGCACGAACCGTGACGCCGGCCGGGGCAGGGGCCGCTTGTTGAGTGCCGGGACGCACCGCCTGACCGTTTCCGGGGCGAGGCGCGGGACGCGGGGCGACAGTCACTGTCGGACGCACCGCGCCAGGTCGCGCCGGGGCGGGACGGGCGGCAGCGGGCGGCGGGAGCCTGGGCCGGTGTCGGATTGATCGCGACGGCCTTTGATTCTTCTTCGAACGCGATCGGTCCACCCGCGGCGCCAGCTAGGGCTGCGCATGACGACGTTGCGAAAGTTGATCCAAATCCCAGAATAACATATTGCGATTCATGGAGAACCACAAATCTTGGGAAGATTTTCGCTCAATAAGGCGAAATGGCGACCCACTATGTATAGTGGATCGAGATTCAGATATGACAAATACACGTAGTAGTACGTCGTGGGCCCGGATGCGGGCCAACGGGTTGAATCTCTGAACCCTCGCCGTAGCGAGGCGGCGAACGTCAGCCTTTGATGGCGATGTTCTGGAAGCGCTTCTTGAATTTGGCGACCTGGCCGCCGCTATCGGACAAGCGGTGAACCCCGGTCCAGGCCGAATGCGTCCGCGGGTCGATGTCGAGCTTGAGGGTATCGCCGGGCTTCCCGTACGTCGAACGCGTCTTCAGCGTCGTCCCGTCGGTCATGACGACGTTGATTTCGTGATAGTCTGGATGAATGTCTTTTTTCACGGCGTCCGCCTGTCGTTTTTTGCGGGGCCTTCTATAGACGAGCTTCCGCGCCGGTTCAAGACCGACGGAATGGCGCTAACGTAAACGGTAGGCCATTCCGACCGCGCCAAGCAGGATTACGGCCGAAATCCAAAAGGGCCAATCCATCCCGAAACCGGCAAAAGCGAAGCCGGCGAGCATCGGTCCGGCGGCGCGAGCCAGCGTCGCTGCGGACCGCGCGACGCCCAAGGCCTGCCCGACTTCGCCGCTGCTGGCGGCTTGCGAAATCAGGCTGTTGAGCGACGGCAGGACAAGGCTGAATCCCAGCACGAGACCGATCATGTCGAGAAAAAGCCACACGGGCGTCGGGCAGAACGGAAGGAGGGCGCTTCCCAATCCGAGGATGGCCGTACCAATCAGGACCAGGCGACCTTCGCCCAAGCGCCGCGCCAAGGGTCCGATCAGCACACCTTGCACCAGCGCGCTCATCGATCCGACCAGCGCGAACAGATAGCCGTTTTGCTCCGGCCCCCAGGTGAAGCGTCGCTCGGTCCAGAGCGCGAACGTCGCTTCCATCCCGGCGAAGGCAAATGTCGTCAGAAACGAAAGGCCGACGAGGATCGCCATCGTCGGGCGGGCGATAACGACACTGATCCCTTGCAGATATCCGGTTGTCGGCTCGGCCTTCGCGGGGCGCGGCGCCTCGCGCGGCAAGAGGACGAGGCCTAATACGATGGCTAGGCTCGTGAGCCCGGCGGCGGTGAAAGCGGCCAGGCTGAAGTTCGCTGTCAGTGGATCGCTGCCGGTCAGAAAGCCGCCGAGCCCGGGTCCCGCCACGAAGCCAATTCCGAAGGCCGCGCCGATCACGCCCATCCCGCGCGCGCGGTTGTGAGCCGACGTGATGTCGGAAGCGAGGGCGAGCGCTGCCGCAAGGTTGCCAGCCATCAGTCCGGCTAGCGTCCGTGCCGCAAAGATCTCGACGAGGCTGTCCGCGAAGCCGAGCCAGACATAGGACAGGGCGGCGCCGACAAGCCCGATGATCAGGACGGGTTTTCGCCCGCGTCGATCGCTCCAGCGACCCCACAGCGGCGACGCGATGAACTGCGCCAAGGAATACGCAGCGAAGAGAAGGCCGACCTCGGCCGGCGTCGCGTGATAGCGCTCGGCAAGAAACGGCAGCAGCGGGATCATGATCCCGAAGCCGATGAGATCGACGGTAACGACCGTGAACAAGACGACCATCTGACGGGTCGACGTCATACCAACTCGTCCGCCGCCTGTTGTTTAGCGCTGGGTCAGTTTGATTTCGATGCGGCGGTTACGCCGCCGAGCGATCTCGTCGTCGCGCGCCTCGATCGGCTGGAATTCGCCAAAGCCAGCGGCGGCCAGTCGGTTCGGAGAGATGCCCTCGGAGATCAAGTACTTCAACACCGAAATCGCGCGGTCGGTCGATAATTCCCAGTTCGATGGATACTTGGCAGTCGAAATCGGCACCGAGTCGGTATGACCGTCGACTTCGAGCACCCAATTGAGATCGTTCGGGATCATCGGGGCAAGTTCCCGCAACGTCGCGGCCAACGACGCCATCTGTTCGCGACCGCCCTCACCCAGCTCCGCTGAGCCGGTTCCAAACAGCACTTCGGACTGGAAGACGAAGCGATCCCCGACGATGCGGATGCCGGGACGATCGCCGAGGACTTCGCGGAGGCGTCCAAAAAATTCAGAACGATAACGATTGAGCTCCTGGACCCGGCCTGCCAGGGCCGCGTTTAAGCGCGAGCCCAGCGTCGTGACTTGAATCTTTTGATCGGCCGCCTCTTTTTCCTTGGCGTCGAGAAGTTCCTGGATCTGCGCCATCTGTTGGCGCATGGCGGCGATCTGACGATTGAGAAGCGCGACCTGGGCGCGGGCGCTTTCCGAAAGTTCCCTCTCGGCGATCAGGGCTTTCTGGTTTTGGTCGATCGCTTGGGCTTTGCTTGCGATGTCGCGTTCCAATTCTTCGCGCAGCGCACGCAGAGTCGCGATTTGGGACAGCAATGCCGAGGCTTCGGCTTCGGATTTTTCGATGCGCGCCTTGTCCAACACGATCGTCTGCTGAGCACCCGCCAACTCGCGTTCCAGTCCTTCGGTTTTGATGCCGATGGCCTGGAGCGTGGCCCGCATGGCGTCGCGGCCGGCGACCGACGCCTGCAATTCGCTCGAAAGACGCGCCACGTCGAGGCTAAGCTCCTGGGTCGTCGTCCGTTCCAGCGCCAGAATATCGGCGAGCTCCGCCATCTGTCCTTGCAGGCGCGACAAGGCCTGGTCGCGTCCCGACAACGCCTCGGTAAGGAAGAACTGCGCCAGCACGAACACCATCAGCACGAAGACGAAGGCCATCAGCAGCGTCGATAAGGCGTCGACGAAGCCCGGCCAAATGTCGACCGTGCGACGAGCCCGACGGCTCAGCGCGGTCATGGTGTCGGCGTCCTACGCATAGTGCGGCTCAACGGCGCGTGTCGTCCGCGGTCGCGGCGATCGTGCGGGCGAGCAATTTGATCTCGCTCCGGATCTGTTGAACGGTGTCTTCGCGGCCCGAATTCATCTCTTCGATCAAGCGTCCCAGATAGACGTCGATGTTGCGAATGTGACTGCGGGTCGCATCGTCGAGCGATGTCGTCGCCGGTTGCGCGAAGCTCGCGAGCTTGCTCAGAATCGGCTTCAACTCCAACTGGCTTTCGGCCAGCCGCATCATCAGGGATTGTTGAGTCCGCATGTGGTCGGTCAGCGTCTGGAGCTTGGACACCAACGCCATGATGTTTTCGTTCGCGGTGCTTCGGCCTTCTTCGCCACGAGCCAGTGTCCGTTGCAAATTCTCGAGGCTTTCGGCGCTTTGTTCGAGGAGGGCCTGAACATAGGCGGGCACCGACTGTTCGCCTTCGCCCGACAGCGCGCCGCTCGACAGCCGCGTGACGCTCGACAGCCAGTCTTCGAGATCGTTGTAGAAGCGGTTCTGGGCTTGGCCGGCTTGCAGATCCAGAAATCCCAGGACCAGAGAACCGGCAAGGCCGAACATCGACGTCGAGAACGCCGTACCCATGCCACCCAGCGGCGCGGCCAGGCCGTTCTTGATGTTGGCAAAGATCGCCGAGACGTCCCCGGATCCAACGGTGAGGCCGCCGATCACGCCGCGGATCGACTCCATCGTCAGCAGCAATCCCCAGAACGTGCCGAGCAAACCGAGGAAGATGAGCAGGCCGACGGTGTAGCGGGAGAGATCGCGCGATTCCTCGAGGCGCGACGCGATCCCGTCGAGCAGCGAGCGCATCGACAGCGCCGACAGTTTGAGTTGATTGCGTCGCTCGCCAAGCATGGTCGCCATCGGCGCGAGGAGGCGCGGCGGCGGAATGCGGGAGAGGGACGGTTGATCGCGTTTGAACGTCTCCAGCCACGCCACTTCGGGAGACAAGATCAAGACTTGGCGGATGTTGTAGCCAACGCCCAGCGCAAAGACGCCGGCAATCAAGCCGTTGAGCAACGGATTGGCCATGAAGGCATTGCTGAGCGAACCGATCAGCGCGATCGCAATCACGCCGACGGCCGCCAAGAATACGATCATGCGGATGAGGTAGCGCCGTGGCTGAGCCATGGACGGATTGCCCTCCCGCGGGTCGCGTTAGCGTTCGGTGACGATTACGTCGACCCGGTTCTGGGGATCGTCGGCTGCCTTGTCGCCCAACGCCCGAACGTCGATACGGGTCGAACGAACGCCGAGGTCGATCAGAAGCGACCGGACAGCCAGCGCCCGTGACAAGGACAGTCGGCGGGCCCGGCTTGAGGTCAATTCGTCGCCGCTCGCGTAGGCAACGAGCTGAATTCGCGAGTCCGCTTTATCCTTGATCTGGCCGGCGAGGGTCTTGAGCTGTTCTTGGGCGGCCGGCGGGACACGCGATGCATCGGTGCCGAACGGGACACTCATCGCCGGAGCCGGACCTTTTACAGCGTCGGGCGCGACGGCCGGACGCGCCGCGTGCTTGGCCGGGCGCTCTTCGGTGCGCGGCGCCGCGGCGGGCGGCGCAACCGGTGGGGGCGGAGGCGGTGGCTCGACGCGGGCGATCGACGTCTGTCGCGGCGTCGGTGCGGGCGCGAGGGTGGGTGGCGGTGGCGGGGCCGACAGCGTGGCTGTTGCCGCAGGCGGTGTAACGGGCGCAGCCGGCGAAGGCGTGGACGGCACTGCCGCGACGACCGGAGCTGAAGGCCGCGCGGGCGCTGCCGGTGGAATGATCGCCGTGGGTGCCGCGGCGGTGGGTGGTGTGGGTCGTGGTGCTGCGGCAGGACGTTCCGCGGCCGGCGCGCGCGCGACAGAGCGACGCTCGGTCATTGGCGGCGCGACGTGAAGGGTCGAGGTTGGGGTCTGGGAACTGGGCATCAAGAGGCGCGGCTGGCCGGGCACCATAGAGCCGGGCGCCACGGATACGCCGGGTCGCGGCGCCGCACTCGGTGCCGACATTACGAAACCGCCGTCGTCGAGAACGCTGAGATCGACGATGACGCTTGGATCGGCATTCCCGTAGGCGATCTGTGCTTGCGCCGCTGCGCTCGCCAGGACCGAGGCGCTCAGAGCGCCGGCGACAAACAGCAGACGATGAAGCGGCATAGTGCCGATTTTTGCTTGGAGCACGCTCATTGGTGCCCTCCGTTTCCCAGTTCTAGCCCACCGCAGGCCAAGCCCACGGATTCGCTGGGAATCACCTTAGCCAAGCCTAGAGCCGCCGACAACCGATTCGCGGCCGAGGACATGGGTGCAAAGACCTAATCTTCAGGCGCTCCGAAGCATCTCTGCGAGAGGGCCCATGACATTGCCGTTGGTCGCGATGATGCTGCCCTTAGAAATAATTCCGTCATCGCCGTCGATGTCGGTCGCGAGGCCGCCGGCTTCACGCAGGATCACGATGCCGGCCGCAACGTCCCACGGATGAACGAGCATTTCCCAATACCCGTCGCAGCGTCCGGCGGCGACGTAGGCGAGATCGAGGGCGGCCGAACCCATGCGTCGCACGCCCGCCGACGCCGCCATCACCTTGCCAAGCTGGCGGCGGAAGGTCTCGTGGTGTGGCTCACCTTTGAACGGAATGCCGGTCGCGAACACGCAATCCGCGAAGTCGGTGCGCGCCGAGACCCGCAGGCGGCGATCGTTCATATGCGCGCCGGTGCCTTTCTCCGCCCAATACATTTCGTCGGTGACGGGCTGGTAGATAACACCGGCAATCAGTTCGCCGTCGCGCTCAAGGGCGATCGACACGCAGAAGTGGGGAATGCCGTGCAGAAAATTGGTCGTACCGTCGAGCGGATCGACGATCCAGCGATTGCTGGTGTCGCTGCCGACGATGACGCCGCGCTCTTCCATGAGGAAGCCGTACCTCGGACGGACTTTCGATAATTCCTTGAAGAGGATTCCTTCGGCGCGGCGGTCGGCGTTCGAGACGAAATCCGCCGGACCTTTGCGCGAGACTTGCAGATGCTCGACTTCGCCGAAGTCGCGGATCAGCTTCCGCCCGGCCTTGCGGGCGGCGTCGGTCATGACGTTGATAAGGGCCGAGCGGGTGGCCATCCGGTGGTCCGCTCTTAGTCCTTAGCGCGTTCGACGTAGGTCGCTTCGGCTGTGTTGACGACGATCAGGGTGCCGGTCTCGATGTGAGGCGGGACCAGGACGCGCAAACCGTTTTCGAGCAACGCCGGCTTGTAGGACGACGACGCCGTCTGGCGCTTCACGACAGCATCCGCTTCGGTCACCTGCAGGATCACGGTGTCCGGCAGCTGCATCGAGATCGGCTTCTCTTCGTAGGACTCGATCGTCACTTCCATGCCGTCTTTCAGGAAGCGCGCCTGTTCGTCGTCGATCACGCTTTTATCGAGGACGATCTGGTCGAAGGTTTCGGTGTCCATGAAGGTGTAGCTGTGCTCGTCGGCGAACAGATACTGGTATTTCCGGGAGTCGAGCTGAACGCGCTCGACGGCTTCTTCAGAGCGGAAGCGATCGTTCAGTTTGGTGCCGGTTTTGATGTCCTTGAGCTCGACCTGCAGATAGGCGCGACCCATGCCGGTCCGAACGTGTTTGTAGTTCGCGACGCGCCAGAGCTTGCCCTGGTACTCGATGATCATGCCGGTGCGAAGCTGATTGCCGTCGATTTTCATGGTGTTTGAAGTCCGTCGATTTTTCGGGCGCGGACCCTAGCAGGTCCGCCGGGGGTGGCAAAGCCGCTTTAGAATCAGCTCTCGGCGCGGGCGATGGCTTCGATGAAGCTGCGGACCGCGACCGCGGGTCCGGCGGGATGATCCCACACTGCCGAGACGACGGCGAGGAAATCGGCACCGGCCACGACTAAAGGCTCGCAATTCTCGGGCGTGATCCCGCCGATGGCGACGCAGGGAATGACGGTGTATCCGCTCCACCATTCGAGGACTTCGGGCTCGGCCCGGTAGCCGCTGTCCTTCGTGGCGGTCGGATAGAAGGCCCCGAACGCGACGTAGTCGGCACCGTTTTCCGCCGCTTCCATCGCGAAATGGCTGGAGTTGTGGCAGGTCACCCCCACCGCCGCGCCGGCTCCGACAGCGGCTCGGGCGTCGGCGTAGGAGCCGTCGCTTTGTCCGATATGCACGCCGTCACAGCCGAGTTCGGCCGCCAACACCGGGTTGTCGTTCAGAATGAACGCCGCGTCGTGCGCGTGGACAATCGGCATCAGGACGCGTGCGGCGTGACGGATCGCGTCGTCGTCGACGTTCTTGAGACGAAGCTGCACCGAGGCGACGTCGCCGGCATCGAGAGCCGCCGTGAGCTTTGGCGCGAAGGTCTCGGGATCGAGCGTGGCGGGTGTCACGAGATAAAGACGGCATTCAGCCATGGGGCGTCCGTTTGTTTCGCCGGGCTCCCAGCCACCGCCGACAGGCGGCCGGAGCATCGGCTTCGTTGGCAAGATCGAGGATCGGCCATCGCGGTGTGACGAGGCGAGATTTGGATTGACGGGCAATGCTAGCGAGGCGGCGACGAAGATCGGGGGTCACGGTCACGTGAACCGCGTCCACACCGTGACGAAAGGCATTCAAGGCGTAGCCTGGATAGCGCGCGCAATCGAGAACGAATGTCGCACGCGCCTTTGGATGATCCTGACGCGCCGCGGTGACGATGGCTTGAAACACGCCGGCGCCAAGATAAGCCCCGGCCCCGGGAGCGCTAATCACCGTCACCGGTCGATCCAGCGCCTCGGCCGCGGCGAGCGCGGCGCGGGCGTGTTCCAGAGTGTGAATCATGATCGTGGCCACGCTGCCAAGCCTGCCACGAAACCGGCGCTGGCGGTCGCGGCGGTTAGCGCGCGCCGGCGAGGGCTACGGCCGTGTCGCTCATCCGGTTCGAGAAGCCCCACTCATTGTCGTACCAGGCCAGGATGCGGACGAAGTTGCCGTCGACGATCTGGGTCTGTGTGGCGTCGAAGGACGAGCTGAGGGCGTTGTGATTGAAGTCAATCGAGACGAGTTCGGCCTGGACGTATCCCAGCACGCCTTTGAGACGTCCCTGAGCGGCGGTCTTCATGGCGGCGTTGATTTCTTCGACCGTCGTCTTGCGCGAGGCGAGGATCTTGAGATCGATCATCGAGACGTTGGGCGTCGGCACGCGGATCGACGTGCCGTCCAATTTGCCTTTGAGCTCCGGCAGCACGAGGCTGACGGCTCGGGCCGCACCCGTCGACGTCGGAATCATCGAAAGGTTCGCCGCACGGGCCCGGCGCAGGTCCTTGTGCATCGTGTCGACCGTCGATTGATCGCCGGTGTAGGAGTGCACCGTCGTCATGAAGCCTTTTTCGATGCCGACGGTCTTGTTGAGGACGTCGGCGACCGGGACGAGACAGTTCGTCGTGCACGACGCGTTCGAGACGACGAGGTGACTCTTGTCGAGCTTCTGATGATTGATGCCGTAGACGACCGTTAGATCGGCTTTGTCGGTGGGTGCCGAGACCAGGACTTTCTTGGCGCCGGCCTCGAGATGACGGGCGGCGGAGTCGCGCGTCGCGAAGAGGCCGGTGCATTCGAGAGCGACATCGACGTCCAGGCTCTTCCACGGCAGCTTCGACGGATCGCGCTCAGCCGTGACTTTGATGGGTCCCTGACCGACATCCATCGAATCGCCGTCGACGCGGACATCGGCGTCGAGGGTGCCGTGAACCGAATCATATTTGAGGAGGTGCGCATTGGTCGCGACCGGGCCCAAGTCGTTGATGCCGACGACATGAATGTCGTTGCGGCGCGATTCGACGATGGCACGGAGCACCAAGCGGCCAATCCGCCCAAACCCATTGATTGCGACGCGGACCGCCATGACATCCTCCTGACAAATGGAATGGAAACCGGTGGCGTTTCTTATCGCAGTTTCCGGCGGTTTCGCAAGGCAGCTGACGCATCGAACGCGAAGCTCTTCGGAGAGAGACGGCGGGTGCTTGCGACCGTCCTCCGGGCGTTCGGTTGACGGGTCCGCCAGCCGGCACCTATGCTTTGACGATGGCGGATACGAGCGCATCGTCGACAAAATCTCTCGAAGACAGTCTTCGCCGCCTCGGCGCGGCGATTAGTCGCATCGAGACGGCGCTCGCCAATCGCTTGGATGGC
This sequence comes from Rhodospirillales bacterium, assembly GCA_009691105.1. Classification (GTDB taxonomy): domain Bacteria; phylum Pseudomonadota; class Alphaproteobacteria; order Rhodospirillales; family SHVU01; genus SHVU01. The sequence goes on along the minus strand of SHVU01000011.1, from coordinate 8,347 downwards.
CAGACCCGCGATCGCGACGTGGCGCGGACCGCCGCCAAGGAAGCCCAGGCCCTGAAAGCCGAGAACGCCGATCTTCGCGCCGCCAATCGCGCCCTGGACGAGCGTCTTGCCGCCGCCGCGCGCCGCATCGTTGGCGCTCTCGAGGGATGAAACCCGCCGTGAGCCAGGTCTCCGTCACGATCAACGGGCGGCCGTACCTCATCTCCTGCGACGATGGCCAGGAAGCCAACCTGACGCGACTGGGCGCCTACGTGGACAAGCGCGTCTCGCAACTCGCCGCCGCAATCGGCAAGAAGGTCGACGAAGACCGCTTGCTCGCCATGACGACGTTGTTGATCGCCGACGAGTTGTCCGACGCCATGACCGAACTCGACCATCTAAAAAAAGAAAAGGCCGCCGACGGGCAGCGCAAACAGGCGGAAAGCGCCGCGGCGCGGGCGGTTGATGGTCTTGCCGCCAAGCTTGAGGATATTGCGGCACGCCTGGAACGCGCCTAAGTTTGTTCTTGAGGGCGGTTGCTGCGTGCTCCGTCAGGCTAACATTCCCTGGGGCCAATGCTTTCTGTACGGGAGCTGTCCCTACCGGGTCCCTGGACTCGGCACATGGTGCCCACCTGCGTATGCAGGCCACAGAGGAAAAAGCAGCCAACGATCTATGTGGGCCGTCCTCGCTTTTCCTTAAATCTCTGCGCTGGTAAATAGGCCGTCTCCGCGATGGCCGACATAACCGACAATCCAAAACCCCCGCTTCGGACCGCGGCGCTCGCGCGCCGCGCGGCGATTCATGCCGCGCAGGGGCTAGCCGCCGCCGAACGCCTTCGCGATCATTTCCTGGCGGCGTTGCCAGATATGGGCGTCACGCCGGTCACCGCGGGACGGCCGACCGTCGTTTCGGCCTTCTGGTCTATGGGCGACGAGATCGACGTAAAGCCGCTTCTCGCGGCCTTGCATGCGCGTGGCTATGTTCTCGGCTTGCCGGTCGTCGTGAAGCGCGGCCAGCCGCTGACCTTCCGGCAATGGCACCCGACCACGCAGCTCGAGGCCGTCGCGTTCGGTCTTCTTCAGCCGGCTGCCGATCAGCCCGACGTCGTTCCCGACGTCGTGATTACGCCGCTGCTGGCGTTCGACGGACGTGGTCACCGTCTAGGCTACGGGGCCGGCTACTACGATCGGACGCTTGCCGGATTACGGGATCGAGGACATGTCACGGCGGTCGGTGTGGGATTCGCCGACCAGCGCATCGACGAGGTGCCAATCACCGAGCGCGATCAGCTCCTCGACTGGATGGTGACGGACCAAGCCGCCTGGCGGTTTCCGGCCTAGTAAACCAGCGGCCAGGCGCCCCATTCTTGCCATATTGGACTGGTACGAGAGTGGAAGTTTGCCTTAGATTTCCACAACATATGGTATATCTTAACAGATTCACCTGCTGAATCTTGGCACCCAAAAGCGGCATCGGACATGGCTGGCCATTCCCAATTTAAAAACATCATGCACCGGAAGGGCGCGCAGGATGCGAAGCGCGCCAAAGTTTTTACCAAACTCATCCGCGAACTCACGGTCGCGGCGCGGTCGGGTTTGTCCGATCCTGCGTCCAATCCGCGACTGCGTGCGGCCATCGTTGCGGCGCGCAACGCCAACATGGCGAAAGACACGATGGAACGCGCCATCAAGCGCGGCGCCGGTGGTGGTGAAGGAACGGCGCTCGAGGAAGTTCGTTACGAAGGCTACGGGCCCGGCGGCGTTGCGATCATCGTCGACGTGCTGACCGACAATCGCAATCGTACCGCGTCGGACATTCGCTCGGCCTTCACCAAGCATGGCGGCAACCTTGGCGAGACCGGCAGCGTCAGCTTCATGTTCTCGCGCGTCGGTCTTGTGCATTTCCCCGTACAGGCGGCAAACAGCGACGCGATGTTCGAAGCGGCGCTCGAAGCTGGTGCCAGTGACGTCGAGTCCGGCGATGCCGGTCACGACGTCTATTGCGATCCCAACGATCTCGGCGCGGTTCGCGATGCGCTCGAAAAGAAATTCGGCGCGCCGGAATCGGCTCGTCTGGATTGGCGCGCGCAATCGACGGTTCCGGTCGATCTCGATAACGCTAACGGGCTGTTCAAGCTTCTGAACGTGCTCGACGACAGCGACGACGTGCAGCGCGTCGCGTCGAATTACGACGTTCCCGACGATGTCATGGCGCGTCTCAATGCCTGAGGGGACCCGCCTCCGTGTGATCGGAGTCGATCCGGGATTACGCATCACCGGCTGGGCGGTGATTGGGCTTGAGGCCAGTCGTTTGATCTATGTGGCCCATGGCACGGTCAAAAGTCGCGATCGCGACAGTCTCGCCGAGCGCTTGGTGCAGTTGTTCGATGGACTGACCGCGGTCATCGCCGAGCAACGACCGGACGAAGCCGCGGTCGAAGAGACGTTCGTCAATCGCAACCCGACGACGACGCTAGCCTTGGGGCAGGCGCGTGCCGTGGCGCTGTTGACGCCGGCACGAGCAGGACTTCCGGTTTTTGAATACACGCCGAACTTGATCAAAAAGACGGTCGTTGGCGCCGGCCATGCGGCGAAAGAACAGGTCCAGGCGATGGTCCGCATTCTGGTGCGCGGCTGCCCGGTTGTTCAGGCCGATGCCGCCGACGCTCTCGCCATTGCGATTTGTCACGCCCATCACCGGACCGCGATCCGTCGCTTGCAGGCTGCGGAACGGACGGCGGCGCTAGCCACGGAGTCGCGCCCGTGATCGCCAAACTCGCCGGAGTGATCGACTCTTTGAGCGAAAGCTCGGCGATCGTCGACGTCGGCGGAGTCGGCTATCTCGTCCAGGCCTCCGGCCGGACCCTTGCGAGTTTGCATCAAGGCCAAGCCGCGAGTTTGTTGGTCGAAACGCATCTTCGCGAAGACGGCATTTATCTTTACGGGTTCCGCGATCGGCTGGAGCGGGGCTGGTTCCGCTTGCTGACTCAAGTCCAAGGTGTCGGCCCGAAAGTCGCCTTGTCGATGCTGACCGTGTTTTCGTCGGACGATCTGACCCACGCCATCGTCGCGTCGGACGCTGCGGCGTTGAAACGAGCCCCCGGCGTCGGTGCGAAGCTCGCGGCCCGGATCGTCGTCGAGCTGAAAGACAAGATCGGCGCGGTCGATCTCGGCGTCGTGCACCCATTGGCGGCGCGCGAAGGCGAGACCGGCGATCGCCGTCTCCACGAAGCGGTCTCGGCACTGGTGAACTTGGGTTACGGCGCCGGCGAGGCCATGGCGGCGGTGGCGCGCGCGGCGCGCGGCCAAGCCGCCAACGCCAAGGTTGAGGTTTTGATCCGCGGCGGACTCAAAGAATTGGCGCGAGCTCCGGCGGGCGAGGCGGTCGGATGAACGCCAAGCCGTTGCCCACGACCGCGTTGCGCGCCGTCGCGCCAGAAACTATGCCCGCGGACGCTCCGGATGTCGGCATTCGGCCGGCGACGCTCAGCGAGTTCGTCGGACAGACGCAAATTCTCGATAACTTGAAAGTCTTCATCACGGCGGCGCGCCAACGTGGCGATGCGCTCGATCATGTCCTGCTGCATGGCCCGCCGGGGCTTGGCAAGACGACGTTGGCACAGATCATCGCGCGCGAATTGGGTGTCGGTTTCCGCGCGACCTCGGGGCCGGTCATCGCCAAGGCCGGTGATCTCGCCGCGATCCTGACCAATTTAGAACCGCGCGACGTTCTCTTCATCGACGAAATTCATCGGCTGGCGGTGACGGTCGAGGAAATCCTCTATCCGGCGCTCGAAGACTTTCAGCTCGATCTAGTGATCGGCGAAGGTCCGGCGGCGCGATCGGTGCGGATCGATGTCGCGCCGTTCACGTTGATCGGGGCGACGACGCGGGCGGGGCTTCTCTCGATGCCGCTTCGCGAACGCTTCGGGATTCCGTTCCGTCTCAATTTCTACGCGACCGAAGATCTGGAACGGATCGTGCATCGTGCTGCTCAGCGGCTTGGGTTCTCCATCGACGCCGGTGGCGCGCGCGAAATCGCGCGACGGTCGCGGGGAACGCCGCGGGTTGCGGTCCGCTTGTTGCGTCGCGTTCGTGATTTTGCTGCGGTCGATGGCGGCGGCATGGTTGACGCCCGCATTGCGGATGCGGCCTTGACCCGTCTTGACGTCGATGCGACCGGATTGGACGCGATGGATCGCCGCTATCTCGACTGCATCGCCTCGAACTACGGCGGTGGACCCGTCGGGATCGAGACGATCGCCGCGGCGCTGTCCGAGGCTCGCGACACGATCGAAGAAGTGATTGAGCCGTTCCTGTTGCAGCAGGGCCTGTTGATGCGCACGCCGCGCGGCCGCGTCCTGTCCGACCAAGGCTTCCGCCATCTCGGCCTGAACCCGCCGACCCGGCCAGCGCAACTCGACCTTCTCGCGGAGGCCGACGATGCGTAACACCGCCATCGCGCGCCGCGCCGTGGGATCGCATAGGTTTCCGATCCGCGTGTATTACGAAGACACGGACTCGGGTGGCGTCGTCTATTACGCGAACTATCTGAAGTTTGCCGAACGGGCGCGAACCGAAATGCTCCGCGACCTGCGCAACGGCGAGGTAAGCGACGGTGTCGCCTTCGTTGTCCGGCATTGCACGGCAGATTTTGTGAAACCGGCCCGGCTCGACGATCTTCTCGACGTTGAGACCGCGGTCGAAGAAGTCGGCAGCGCCTCGCTCGTCGTCGATCAACGTATTCGGCGCGGCGCGACCGATCTCGTTCATCTCGTCGTTCGCCTCGCCGCTGTCGATCCGGCCGGTCGGCCGGCTCGTCTTCCGCCGCCGCTTAAGGCGGCTCTCGGTCCCGAACGGGGTGGGATCGCATCGCACGAAGGGCGCAAGTAAGAGTATGGAAAATAACGTCGTCGACGCCGTGAACCTGGGGAACGCGGCTGCTGCTCTCGACTTCTCGGTCTGGTCGCTGTTTTTGAAAGCGGATTGGATCGTCAAGGCGGTCATCATTCTGTTGCTGATCGCGTCGATCTGGTGCTGGGCGATCATTTTCGAAAAGGCACTCTGGCTGAAACGCCTGAATGCCTGGGCCAGCGATTTCGAGGCGGCGTTTTGGTCGGGCGGTTCGCTCGAAGATTTGTTCGATCGGCTCGGACCGCAACCGCGCGATCCGATGTCGGCGATCTTTGTCGCGGCCATGCAGGAGTGGCGGCGCTCGGCGGCCAAAGGTGGTGGAACGCCGGGCCGCACGGGTCGCGGCGGACTCCACGAGCGTATCGACCGTGTCATGCAGATCACAGTGGCGCGCGAAATGGATCGGGTAGAACGCTACATGACGTTCCTGGCCTCGACAGGATCGACGGCGCCGTTCATCGGCTTGTTCGGAACCGTCTGGGGCATCATGAACAGCTTCCAGTCGATCGCGTTTTCCAAGAACACGAGTCTCGTCGTCGTGGCTCCCGGTATTGCCGAGGCCTTGTTCGCGACGGCGCTTGGTCTTTTGGCGGCGATCCCGGCGGTCGTTGCCTACAACAAGCTGTCGAAAGAACTCGATCGCTATGCCGGCCGGCTCGATTCCTTCGCCGGTGAGTTCTCCGCGATCCTGTCGCGTCAACTCGAGGAGCGCTCCTGACCATGGCGATGATGGGTGGCATGGCGTCGTCGGGCCGTCGCGGCCGTCGTCAACCGTCGCGGCCAATGTCGGACATCAACGTGACGCCGATGGTCGACGTCATGCTGGTGTTGCTCGTCATCTTCATGGTGACGGCGCCGCTTCTCACCGCCGGCGTTCCGGTGGACTTGCCGCAGACCAAAGCGGCGCTGCTGCCGGGGCAGGACGCGCCCTTGACGATTTCGGTCAACGCCCAAGGCAAGATCTTCATCCAAGAGACCGAGGTCGAACTCGATGCGCTCGGCCCGCGGCTCGTTGCCATCACCCGCAACAATCGCGACGTGCGCCTCTTCGTGCGCGGCGACAAAGGAATCCCGTACGGCCGCGTGATGGAAATCATGGGGACCGTGAACGCGGCCGGCTTCCCAAAGGTCGCGTTGATCACCGAAGTGCCGAAATCCAAGCCGGCCGCACCCGCGCCCCGCGCCCCGGCACAACGGACGACGCGTTAGGACAGGCATGCGCAAAGGCGCGGCATATTCGGTAGCCCTGCACGCAGCCGTGCTGGTGGTCGGCTATTACGGATTGCCGCACTTGCCGTCGCCGCCGATCGATCTCGAACAGGCGATGGCGGTCGAGGTCGTGAACGTGTCGGATCTGCCGAGTTCGCCACCACCGCCGCCGGCTCCGGTCGAAGCGAAAAAAGAAACTCCGACCCCACCGCCGCCGCCCCAGGTTCGGACGCCGTCACCGCCACCTCCGGCTCCGCCGTCGCCGCCGGAACTGAAGCCTGAAGAGGTTGCGGTGCTGGTGAGGCCGGACCCGAAGAAGCCCGAGCCGCCGAAACCCGAACAGCCCAAGGCTGAAGAACCGAAGCCGCAACCTGTGGTTGCCGATTTGAAGCCGCGGCGGAAGCCGAAGGCGCCGGATACGTTTGCCTCGGTTCTCAAGACGGTCGAAGATCTGAAGCGTCAGACTCCGAAGCCGCCTGAAAAGCCGGAAGAGAAGAAGGTCGAAAAACCGAAGACGGAATCCTTCGAGAGCCAGATCGCCAAGGCGTTATCGCAGCCGGTTCCGCCGACCGCGTCGACCCGGCCGCCGAGCGCCAGTGAGATCGACGTGATCGCCAGCGCCATTCGCCGTCAGATCGAACCGTGCTGGAATCTTCCGTCGGGCGCCCAGGACGCCGAAAACCTGGCGATCGAGGTGGCGGTCGAATTCGCTACCGACGGCACGGTACGCCATGCCGAAGTTCGCGACGCGCGGCGGATTGGATCCGATCCGTTTTTCCGCGCTGCCGCTGAAAGCGCGATGCGGGCGCTGTTGAACCCGCGTTGCAACCCCTTCAAGTTGCCGCCTGACAAGTACGACCAATGGCGGGCGGTGACTTTGGTCTTTAATCCTCGACAGATGTTTGGACGGTCATGACCGCATTCCTTCAGCCCGCGCGTTTCTTTTTCGGACTCGGCGTCCTTCTTCTTGCTCTCGTTCAGGCGAGTGCCGCCTGGGCCGAGCTCAAGATCGACATCACCCGCGGCCGGGTGGAGCCGATGCCGATCGCCATTCCGACGTTCGTCGGCGATACGCCGGCGGAGGCCAAGGTCGGCGCCGATATGACGCAAGTCGTCTCGGCCGATCTCGAGCGCTCGGGATTGTTCCGGCCGATCGATCCGAAGGCATACATCCAAACGGCGGTGTCGCTGAACACGCTGCCGCGCTTTGGCGATTGGCGCGTCATTGGCGCCCAGGCGCTCGTGCAGGGGCGGGTCACCCGCCAGCCCGATGGCCGCGTTCGCGTCGAGTTCCATTTGTGGGACGTGTTCGCCGAGCAGCAGATGGTCGGCCTTGCCTATACCGCCGCCGCGGATGGGTGGCGCCGCGTCGCCCATATCGTTGCCGACGCTATCTACAAGCGCGTCACCGGCGAGGACGGCTATTTCGATACGCGCGTCGTCTACATTTCCGAAAGCGGTCCCGCGGATCGTCGGATCAAGCGCCTGGCGATCATGGATCAGGATGGCGAAAACCATCGCTTCCTGACGGACGGATCTAGCCTTGTGTTGACGCCGCGCTTTTCGCCGACACTCCAGGAGATCACGTATCTCTCGTATTTCCGGAACACGCCGCGCGTTTACCTGTTCAACATCGACAGCGGCAAGAACGAGGTCCTGGGGGACTTTCCCGGGATGACGTTCGCGCCTCGATTCTCGCCGGACGGTAAGCGGGTCATCATGAGCATGGCCAAGGACGGCAACAGCGAGATCTATTCGATGGATATCCGGACGCGCAGCGTCCGCCAGCTCACGTCGCATTCGGCCATCGACACGTCGCCTAGCTATGCGCCAGACGGCAATCGGATCGTCTTCAACTCGGATCGGTCGGGGACGCAGCAGCTCTATGTGATGGATGGCGACGGCGGCAACGTGAAGCGAATCAGTTTCGCCGCGGGCCGCTACGCGACCCCGGTCTGGTCGCCGCGCGGCGATTTGATTGCCTTCACCAAGATCCACGAGGGCCGATTCTTCATCGGGGTCATGCGGCCGGACGGCACCGGCGAGCGTCAGTTGGCCGAAGGCTTCCTGGCCGAGAGCCCGACCTGGGCCCCGAACGGCCGGGTTTTGATGTTTTTCCGCCAAAATCCGACGGATTCGCGTGGCGGCGGCGGCCGTTCCCGGGTCTTTTCCATCGATCTGACTGGATATAACGAACGGGAGATGGTTACCCCTCTCGATGCATCCGACCCGGCGTGGTCCCC
>SHVU01000041.1 GCA_009691105.1 Rhodospirillales bacterium | reverse complement strand
TCCGGTTCCGCTACGCTCCACCTCCAGCCGGCAATGGCGAAGGAGGAAGCAATGCACTAACATTCAAGCCGGACCACCTAATGGGGGCCGATCAGTTCCGGCCCATGACTGCGGTGATCTCGCAGAACGAGATCCACCCCAAAGCCCGCATCAAGACCGTCGGGCAGATCTAAACTCCGCACGGCCCGACAAGGACACGGATGATCCGGATGCCCACCGCCCACGCCCAGGCCGTTCCTCGCGCCCGTGGTTCCAACGTCGTCGCCATTGCCTCCGGCAAGGGCGGCGTCGGCAAGACCTGGTTCGCGATCACCTTGGCTCACGCCTTGGCCAGACGCGGCGGGCGGACCTTGTTGTTCGACGCCGATATCGGGCTCGCCAACGTCGACATCCAACTCGGCGTCACCCCGAAGCACGATCTCGGCGGCGTCCTCACCGGGCGGCTGACGCTCAATCAAGCCGCCGTCACCTTCAAGGAAACCGGCTTCGACATCATCGCCGGGCGCTCGGGTTCGGGCAGCCTCGCCAATATTCCGGCCAGCCGCGTCCAGCTCCTCAGCGAGGACTTGGTTATGCTGGCCTCGTCCTATGACCGGGTCATCGTCGATCTTGGCGCCGGCGTCGAGCGCACGGTCCGTCAATTCACCCACAACGTCGGCATGTGCCTGGTCTTGACCACCGACGAGCCGACGGCTCTGACCGACGCGTATGCTTTCATCAAGCTGACGCATCTCGAACGGCCCGGCACCGACATCCGCATTGTCGTCAACATGGTCAACTCGACCCGCGAGGGTGAGCGCACCTACAAGACGCTGCTGAAAGCCTGCGAGGGCTTCCTCAAGTTCTCGCCGCCGATGCTCGGCCTGATCCGCCACGACAATAAAGTCCGCGAGGCGATCCGAAATCAGACGTCGATCCTGACGCTCTATCCGAACAGCGAAGCCGGGACGGACGTCGAAAGCATCGCCGAAAAACTTCTCGGCTGATCCGATGTCGACGGTCGGGCCCCTGATCCCGACCGCGCCTGTCGCGGTCGCTCGTTCCCGGCGCGCGCCTTGCCGCGACCGTCGTCGATGTCACCCCGGGCCGGACAGTCGCCGAGACGGCGCTGGGCGATCTCGTCATCGAAGAACCTTTGCCCAAGGATGCCCGGGTCCTGTTCGAGATCGTCCGCGCGCCGGTCAGACCCGTCGCCGCCGCACTTGCGACGCCCCTCTGGGCCGCCAACCCGGCGGCCCATGACTGGTCGGCGCTCGGCGAAGCGATCGGCGCTCTGGCCACGACGCAGCCGAACGCGGCCCGGAACCTATTGGCGATGGTCATGCCGCGTCCGGACACCCGCCTCGGCGCCACGGCCCTTTTGTTTCTATCGGCCCTCAAGGGCGGCGATATTCAAACTTGGATCGGGGCCGAAGCGGCCCATGCCATCGAGCGAGCCCGAGGCGATCTTCTGCCGCGTATCACCGAGGAATTCCGCCAAGCCGCCCGCAATGCCGACGAACCGTTAGTTGGCGATTGGCGGTTCGTGCCGGTACCGTTTTGGGACGGCGCCGAGCTTCGCCCCATCCGGCTGTTTACGCGGCCCTACCGCGGCAAGAACGAAAACGACAAACCGGGCAAGCGCATCGGGACGCGCTTCATCGTCGATCTCGATCTGACCCGTCTGGGTCGCCTGCAACTCGACGGCCTGGTACGCGAGGGCAACAAGCGCTTCGATCTAATCGTGCGGTCGGTCGAACTGTTCCCCGAGTTCATGCGCGACGACATCCGGCGGTTGTTCGCCGAATCTTGCGAGTTGGTGGGTATGAAAGGCGGAGCCTCGTTTCAGGCCGCCGCGGCGTTTGTAGAGATCGATGCCACGCCGGTTGCCGGACCCGGCATCTTGGCGTAGCGCGCGGCCAGCGCCGGGGCGCTGCCTTGCGGCGCTTCGACTCGCGAATCAAAAAGGACTGCAGCGCGACTTCGTCGAGAACGAGCTGGCCGCGACGATCGTCTTCGGCGAGTTCGACCTTTTCGCGGTTCGCCTCGGCGGTTTCGTATTTCTTGTGATCGCGATAAGCGTCGTGAAGGCGTTCCATGCCTTCCGCCACCTTGGCCTCAGCCTCGGCAATGGCGCGAGCGAAGTTCTTGCGGCGATCGATGATGACTTGGGCGAAGCGCCCGTAGTGGAAGCCGGCGATGGCCGGTGCCGCCGCCGCGACCTTCTTTTCCTCGATGATCTGGACCTCGAACTTACGGGCGCGGTCTTCCAACTGGTTTACGGCCGAAATCAACACCGCGAGTTCGCGGCGTTTCTGATCGACCTCGTAGTCGTGGAGACGGACCAGCGAGCGAAGGCTGCGGGCCATGGCTTATGCGCTCCGATGATAGCGAGAGCGCAGGGTCACGATTCCACGATCCGGCCTTCGGCCGCCGGCTCTTTCATTTCCATGCCGAGAATTTTTGCCAACTCCGTATAGCAACTCGCCAAGCTCGACTTATCGGCCTTGCGCTGATCGAGAAACTTCTCGATCGCCGGACGAAATTGAATCGCCTCGTCGACCTGCGGGTCGGAGCCGCGGCGATAGGCGCCGAGCCGGATGAGCTCGGCCATGTCCTCGTAGCTCGCGGTTAGCTGTCGGGCCCGGGCAACCACGGCATTCTGTTCGGCGGTGTTGCAGTCCGGCATGGTCCGCGACACGCTGCGCAAGATGTTAACCGGCGGAAAGCGGCCGCGCTCGGCGATAGCGCGGTCCAGCACGACGTGTCCGTCGAGAATGCCGCGCACCGCGTCCGAGACCGGCTCGTTGTGATCGTCGCCTTCGACGAGAACGGTAAACAGCCCGGTGACCGTGCCTTGGCCGCGCGCCCCCGGCCCGGCCCGCTCCAACAGTTTCGGAAGCTCGGCGAAGACCGTCGGCGTGTAGCCTTTGGTGGCGGGCGGCTCGCCCACCGACAAGGAAATCTCCCGTTGCGCCATGGCGAAGCGGGTGACGCTGTCCATGAGGCACAGCACGTCCTCGCCCTGGTCGCGGAAGAACTCGGTGACCGACATGGTGACGTAGGCGGCCAAGCGACGGACCAAGGCCGGCTCGTCCGACGTCGCGACGACGACAACGCTGCGCGCCAAGCCTTCTGGTCAGAGATCGTCCTCGATGAACTCGCGGGCCTCGCGGCCGCTCTCGCCGACCAGGCCGATGACACTGACTTTGGCGTCGGTGTGACGCGCCATCATCGAGAGCAGCGTCGACTTGCCGACGCCCGAGCCGGCGAAGATGCCCATGCGCTGACCCCGGCAGCAGGTCAGGAAGGTATTCATCGAGCGGACGCCAAGGTCGATCTTGCCACCGACGCGGCGCCGGGTATGGGCGGGCGGCGGCTGGTTGCGAATCGGATAAGGTTTCGAGCCGGCCCCGATCGGTCCCTTGCCGCCGACCGGTTCGCCAAACGCATTGATGACGCGACCCAGCCAACTGTGATCTGGGTAGATGACCGGCTCCGTCGAGCCGATCCGCTCCTTGGAGCCGATGCCGATCCCTTCGAGAGGTCAGAACGGCATGACCAGGGCCGGCCGTCGCGGAAGCCGACGACTTCGGACAGCACGAGGCGGTTTTCTCGGCCCACCAGCTCGCAGCGGTCGCCGATCCCCAGGCTTCGCTCGAAGCCGGCGATTTCGACGAGCAGGCCGACAATGGCTGTAACCTCGCCATGAATGGCAAAATTCGGCCGTCGCTCGATCCGGCGGACCAAGGATTCGGCAATCGAGCCCAGCAAGCGCTACCCTCCGGCCTCTGCGGCGGACCTTCGGACATTTCACCGGATCTCGCTTAAGGTTCGGTAAATACAGCCCTTTTTAGGGGGCCTGGCGGACGGGGACGCTGCGGTGCGGCATCGGACGCGCCTTGTCACCGCCCAGGCCATTCCGTATGGTCATCGTTAAGACTCGTTGATGCGAGGGTCAGACGATGCGCGTGCTTCTCGTCGAAGACGATCCGACTACGAAGCAGAGCATCGAAATGATGCTCAAGTCGGCCAATATGGTCGTCGACGCAACCGATACCGGCGAAGATGGCCTCGAGATCGGTAAGCTCTACGACTACGACATCATCATTCTCGACCTGATGCTGCCCGATATGCACGGCATCGAGGTCCTGCGCCGCTTGCGCGATGCTCGGGTCAGGACCCCGGTCCTGATCCTGTCGGGCCTCACCGAAGCCGAAATGAAGGTGAAGGGCCTCGGCGTCGGCGCCGACGACTATTTGACTAAGCCCTTCAACAAGAAAGAGCTTCTGGCCCGTATCCAGGCCATCGTCCGGCGCTCCAAGGGCCATTCGCAGTCGATCATCAAGACCGGCAAGATCGCGGTCAATCTCGACGCCAGGACGGTCGAATCGGACGGCAAGCCCGTCCATCTGACCGGCAAGGAATACGGCATCCTCGAGCTTCTCTCGCTGCGCAAGGGCACGGCCATGACCAAAGAGATGTTTCTCAACCATCTCTACGGCGGCATCGACGAGCCGGAGCTGAAAATCATCGACGTCTTCATCTGCAAGCTTCGCAAGAAGCTCGGCACCGCCACCAAGGGTGAGAACTACATCGAAACGGTATGGGGCCGCGGCTATGTGCTGCGCGATCCGCAGCCGGCTCGCGCTCCGGCCCGGGCCAAAGTCTAACGGTTCGGCAATAAGGCGGCGATCCGAAGCTCGTCCGCCGACACCGACGACACGTCCAATCCCGCTCCGAGTGCGCCGGCAATCGCCGCGACGTAATGACCGTGGACGGTCTGCGGCGTCAGGGCGTCGGCCGCAACGCCGTTCGCCATGGCGTCCCGCACGTCGGCTTTGAGGCTGGCCCCACGCCCAGCGGCGGTCAGAACGACGCCAGAGCCTTCGGCATAGGCAGCCAATTTGACGCGAACCGTTCCGCCCTTGGGCAAGGCTTCGCGGGCCAGCAGCACAAGATTCAAGAGTAAGCGCCCGGATCCCGCCCCGGCTTCCTCGCCGGCATTGACGCCGTTTTCGAGGGGCCATTCGAGCGTAATGGGTCCTTCGGTGAAGAGGCCGAGCGCCAAGTCGCGGACTTCGGCCAAGGTAACGGCACCCAGGCCGCCGCGTCCGAACGCCACCCGATAGAATTTGAGCCGGCGCGTCGCCTGATCGGCGGCCTTCCGAGCAAGTTCCAGGCCTTGGGCGGGATCGGTCAGGCCATCGCCGATCGCTTCGAGACCGGCGCTCATGGCGCCGACAGGACCGGCGAGCTCGTGGCAAATGCGCGAGCAAAGAAGCTGCGAGACCCGTTCGTCGATTTGCATGAGCCGCCCCTTCGCATCCGCCGCGTGGCCGCGTCGAAGAATCGCGTGAATCTACCCTTGTCGTTACGCCGCCGCCAACATTCTGACGAGCCGGACGCGCCACCCCTTCGATGCAGAATGCGAACGCCGGACCGACGGATAGGACGTGGAGCGCCGGATCGAAAGCCTGACCCGGCGCGACGGGCTAATTGTCGCTTTTGTTGTCGGTTTTCGGGAACAGGCCGTCGGCGATCGCCAGGACGCTGGCGCTGGCCTGCGATTCCTTGGGCAGATCGGCGGTAATGCGATCGACCGCGTCCTTAACAGCGGCGCGGTCGACGGTATGGGTTCGGACCATCACCGCGATGATCGATTCGACGGCCAACACATGGAGCAAGACGTTGTCCATGGCATCGAGGCGGCTGACCGTCGCCTTGCCGATATGGCCGATGGCTTCGGAAATCTTGCCGAGATTCTCCTCGAGATCGCGAATCTGCTGGAAGAAGCCGGACGCTTCGAGCCGCTGCATGAGGGCTTCGGTCTGGGGATCGAGCGGAGGAGAGGTCGGCTCGGTCGCCATGCAGAGGCTCCTGGGTTCGGGGACAAACTCCGCCTGAGCATAACGGCTCGGTATCGCTCTGTCTTTCTACGACAGCGGAAGTTTCCGTTCGGCCTCGGCCAAATCTTCGGGCCGATTGATGTTGAAGAATGGATCGACCGGACGATCATCGAACGTCACGGACGCGACCCGATACCGCGCGGTCCAGAGATCAACTTTGCGCATCCCCTCGCCCAGCGCCCGCCGCAAATCGTCTTCGAGACGCAGCGGCCATAATCCAAAAACCGGGTGCGCACGTCCGCCCGACACGGCGCAGGCGAGATCAGCACCTTCGGCCTCAGCGGCTTTCACCAAGCGGGCGACAAGATCGCGGGGAAAGAACGGCGCGTCGGTGGCGAACGACGCCAACCAGCGCGGACGTGGCCGCTGTGTCGCGGCCCATTCCAAGCCCGCCAAGATTCCGGCGAGCGGCCCGGCGAAATCCTGGATCGAGTCGGCAATGACCGGAAGGCCCGACGCCACGAACCGTACCGGATCGCCGTTGGCATTGAGCGCCAAAGCTTCGACTTGTGGCGCGGCCCGCGCGATCGTTCGGGCCATCATGGTTTGTCCGCCCAGCACCTGGAGCGATTTGTCGCCGCCGCCCATGCGGCTGGATCGGCCGCCGGCCAACAGGACGCCGACAACACCGGAGGTCAGGGAACTATCGCCTGGGGCCGCCATACCGGAAGTCTACTCATCCGCAGGCGGGCCGTCGCCAGGTCCCAGAAACGACGCAGGCGCCCCGAAGGGCGCCTGCGCGAAGAACGTCTGAGTGAGACGATTACGACTTGCGAGCTTCCACTGCTTCGGAGCGGATGATCGCCAGAAGCTTCTCGGCCTTGTTCTCCTTGGCGAGTTCGTCATGGAGCGGCGCGAGCTTGGCGACGAAGGGACGAACGTCGATGTTGTCGACGACGGTGACCCCCGAGCCTTTGATGCGCTTGACGAAATCCGCATCCATGTCCCAGGCGAACTTGCGCCCGGCGATACCACCGGCAACGCCAGCGTCGCGAACGACCTGCTGCAGGTCCGCCGGAAGCTTCCGCATTGCGCGATCGCTGATCGAAAGAACGCCGACGTTGATCATGTGGTTGGTGAGCGAGAAGAACTTCACCGTCTCATAATGCTTCATGCCCCACACCAGGAACGCCGGATTTTCGGCAGCGTCCACGGTGCCGGTCTGAAGGGCCGAATAGACTTCGGTGAAGGCCACCGCCGTCGGGTTCGCGCCCAAGATCTGCCACGCCTTGATCTGAAGGGGCGACTGCATGGTGCGAACCTTCATGCCGATCAAATCTTCGGGCTTGGTCACCGGCTTGTTCCGCGAATAGACGCTACGCGGCGGTACCGAGGCCGAGCCGATAGCGACGGCGTTCAGGTTCGTCTTCAGAAGAGCCGAAACTTCCTTGAAGAAAGGCCGGTTCGGATCCATCAAAAGATCGGCGTGCTTGCGGCTTTCGATCAGGTACGGCGTCGCGACGAACGCATAGGGCGCGACGAACGGTCCGGCCGTCGCGGCGTCGAGGCTCATGCAATCGATGGTACCGATCTGCATGTTCTGGACCATCGCCGGCATGTCACCGAGCTGGCTGGCGCCGAACACATAAACTTCAATGCGGCCCTTCGATTTTTCTTCGACGACGCGCTTGAACTCTTGCCATTCGTAGTGGCGCTGGCCTTCGTTGCCGCCCGAGACCGGGTGGTCGTGGGCGCAACGCAGCGTGAATTCGGCGGCATTCGCCGTCGGCATGAGGCCGACCGTCGCGACGAGCGCGGCGGATGCGGCCCACATAGCGATCATCGTTTTCATCGTTTTTTCCTCCCAAGACGCGGTTGGTGTCGCAACCGCTCGATATGACGGAATGATATTCGTTGACCGTAATCCCGACAATTGGGCTGGGTTTATCGCGAGAATCCCTTGTAATCCGGGGGTACCGTCTCGCCGCGGAATTCGAAGGACCGTGCTGTCATCGACCGGGCGCCGGCACGAATGCCGCCGTGCACGTCATGGGCTTCCATGGTGTGCAGCGAGGCATAGGTCAGACCTTCGCGGGTCGCGACCTTGCTGATGATCGTGTCGGGGCTGAAGCCCGAGTTCTTGAGCAGCAGCGCCGTCGCCCAGTTGCCTTCCATCACCGCCCGGCGCGCATGGTCCGGATCGATGCCCTGCTCGATGCCCGTCTTGATGAGGGTTTCGAGCCAGTAGCAAGTGTACGGCGTGATCGCGAGGCTGATCGCGACGAGCGGTTCCATGATGCTGTCCGGAATCCACTCGATGCGGTCGCAGGTCCCTTTGACCAAGCGTTCGGCGACGCGACGATGCGCCGGATTGGCGTCCGGATCGCACGACAACAACGTGACACCGGCGCTGACCCACGCGGTCGGCGGCGGCGTGACGCGGATCGCCTTCATGCCTTTCGGCAAACGCTTCTGCAGCCATTCGACGAGCAAGCCGGCGGCGATCGAGATCAACGTCTGACCAGGCCGGAAGGCCGGCTGCAACGTCTCGAGAAGCCCCGGGAATTCTTGCGGACGAACCGCGAGCACAACGCAGTCGGAGTTGCGCACGGCTGCCAAGTTGTCGTCGCCGACTTTGACTTTGAAGCGCTTCTGCAATTCGGCGCGGCGCTCGGGTCGACGATGCGTCAGGAACAGGCGATCGCGCGGCCAACCACTGTTGACGCACGCATTGACCATTTCCTCAGCCATGTTGCCGACGCCGATAAACGCGACAGCCGGAAATTTCGAGGACGATGATTTTTTCGAAGCGACCTTGCGAACGGCCCGCTTCGGGCTCTTGGATTTCGCGCTCTTCGCTTTGGTTTTCTTCCGTGTAGCCTTCTTAGCCATTGTTTCCACCGTTGTTCAGAAGTGGCAGCATCGTATGGGCGCCCCGGAACCGGTGCAAGCTGACTCCGTTTCGGACCGACGCGGATTCATATTGCGCACCGGTGGGCCATCCCCCAAGCTTCGGCGGTGACGGCCGAGACCCGTACAGCAGAGGGGGACCACGGTCATGCGTCGCCGGAATTTCGTACTCAGCGGACTTGCCTGCTTGGTCGCGCCCGCCGTGGCCCGGGCCCAACACAACCATTTCGAAAGCCTGCGCCAGCCCGGCCGGATCGATTTGCCGGCCGAAGCGGAGGTTCAGCGGTTCTTCGACAGCCCGGCACCGCGCGCCGCCAACCAAGGCCGGTGGGTGACCCGCGCCCCATTGCCGCTGCCGCGTAGCGAGATGGCCTGGGGCACGTCCTGGAACGGCCGCATGCACGTCGTCGGCGGCTATGGCGAGCAGCGCGTCGATCGGCCGTACCATCACATCTACGATCCGGCGACCGACCTATGGATCGATGCGCCACCGATGCCGCGCGGCGGCAATCATGTCGGCGTCGTCGCCGATGCCGGTGTCGTCTACGCGATCGGTGGCTTCGTCGAGCAGAACCGAACGCCCTACGACGAATGTTTCGCCTTCGACGTCGCGACGAACGCCTGGCGGCGGATCGCCCCGCTCGACCGCGCCCGTGGCGCCGCGGCTATCGTCGCTCTCGACGGCCTGATTCATTCGATCGGCGGGGCCATGGGATCGGCCGATCGCCGATCCATCGATTGGCATGACGTCTACGATCCCAAAGCCGATCGCTGGACGTCGCGCGCCCCCCTGCCCCAAGCCCGAGACCACACAGGCACCGTCGTCGTCAACGGACGCATCCACGTGATCGGGGGTCGCTTCGACAACTTCGCCAACAACACGGCGCTGCATCACCTCTACGACCCGCGGACCGACCGCTGGAGTCAGCGCGCGCCTCTGCCCACGGCCCGCTCCGGCCAAGGCGCGGCGTGGTATCGCAACCGCATCTTCGTCGCCGGCGGCGAAGGTACGGGCCGCGTCTTCGGACAGAACGAGGCTTATGATCCCATGACAGATCGTTGGGAGGCCTATGCGCCCATGACAACCCCGCGACACGGTCTATCCGTTGCTGTGGTGGGTGATGCGGTTCATATTGCGGGTGGCGGACCGATCGTGGGCGGAGGCGTCCAGAGCGCCGTCCATGAGGCATTTATGCTGGCCTAGACCGGACGATCGCCGAAGGCCGGCGAGACAGGGCGACAATGAACGACACTGCTTCTAACAGCGGCACGGCAGGCGTGCCCAAGGCCGCGCCTGCGCCGCTATCCAGCGTCGGATCGCGGTTTGGCCGACGGCGTTGGCTGGCGCCATTTTTGCTGGCGCTGGGTCCGATCGCCGTGATCGTGGGCGGCACGTACTTCTATGTCGCGAGCGGCCGTTACGTCAGCACCGACAACGCCTACGTCCGCGCCGACAAGGTTTCGATCAGCGCCGAGATCACCGGACGGATCGCCGAGGTCCGTATCGCCGAAAATGAACGCGTCGCCGCCGGTCACGTCCTGCTGCAGATCGACGAAGAACCGTTCCGTATTGCGCTGACCCGCGTCGAAGCCGAATTGCGCTCGACCCGGGCCGACCTCGAAGGCCTTAAAGCCGAATATCGACGCAAGCGCGAGCAACTGAATCTGGCGCGCGCCACCGAGGCGTTCGCCAAACGCGAGTTCGACCGTCAATCGACCTTGGCCCAAACCAATATCGTCTCGGCGGCGCGTCTTGACGCGGCCCGTCACGAACTCGACATCGCCCGCCAAGGCATCGGCGTGATCGAGGAAGAGAGCGCCGAGATCCGCGCCCGTCTCGATGGCGACGCCGATCTACCGATCGACCGCCAGTCGCGCTACCGCGCCATCCGATCAGCCCGCGACGCCGCTCAACTCGATCTGGAACGCACCAAAGTGCGCGCCCCCTTCGCCGGCGTCGTCAGCAAGAAGCCCGAGCCCGGCCAATACGTGACCGTCGGCACACCGATCATGAGTCTGATCTCCGATCAGAACATGTGGATCGAAGCCAACTTCAAGGAAACCGACATGACCTTCGTCGAGCCCGGTCAAGCGGTGACGGTGTCGATCGACACTTATCCCGATAAGGTGTGGCACGGCGCGGTCGAGAGCATCAGCCCGGGAACCGGTGCCGAATTCGCGATCCTGCCGCCGCAGAACGCCACCGGGAACTGGGTCAAGATCGTCCAGCGCATTCCGGTCCGCATCCGCGTCGAGTCGGACGCCGACTCGCTCCCGCTGCGCGCCGGCATGAGCACCGTCGTCGAGATCGACACCGGCCGCACGCGGCCGCTGCCGGGGTTCGCACGAACCGCCCTTGGGTTGTTCGGTGCGAGCGATCCGGCCCACGCCGAAACCCAGCGCAGCCACTGACCATGGGGCCGGCGCGCCCCGCGACGCCGGGCGAACGCCGGCTTATCTCGATCTGCATCATGCTCGCGACCGTGATGCAGGTCCTCGACACGACCATCGCCAACGTCGCTTTGCCGCATATGCAAGGTTCGATGTCGGCGACCCAGGACCAGATCGCCTGGGTCCTGACCTCGTACATCATCGCCACCGCCATCATGACGCCGCCGACCGGCGCCATCGCGGCACGGTTCGGCCGTAAGCGGACTTACTTCTGGATCGTCGCCGGCTTCACGGTGACATCGATGCTCTGTGGCATCGCCACCTCGCTTCCCGAGATGGTGCTCTATCGCATCTTGCAAGGCGCCTTTGGCGCCGGCCTCGTACCGCTGTCGCAGGCGCTCCTGCTCGACACCTATCCACGCGAGCTGCACGGCAAAGCGATGGCGCTATGGGGACTCGGCGTCATGATCGGGCCGATCCTCGGGCCGACGCTCGGCGGCTATCTCACCGAGAATTGGAGCTGGCACTGGGTGTTCTTCATCAACTTGCCGGTCGGCATTCTCGCCATGATCGGCATCCTGGCCCTGGTTCCCGAAACACCCCGCGACCGGAGCCGACCGTTCGACGCCTTCGGCTTCGTGTTGCTGAGCCTGGCACTTGGCCTGATTCAGTTGATGCTCGATCGCGGCCAATCCCAAGACTGGTTCGATTCCACCGAGATCATCGTGACGGCGGTCGGCGGCGGTCTCTGCCTCTATCTGTTCATCGTGCACACGTTCACGGCGAAACACCCGTTCATCGATCCGTCGCTGTTCACCGACCGCAACTTTTCGACCGGGCTCATTTTCATCTTCCTGACCGGCGTCGTCCTGATCGCGACCATCGCGCTGTTGCCGCCGTATCTGCAGCATCTGATGAACTATCCAGTCCTGACGACCGGGCTGGTGTTGGCGCCGCGCGGCTTCGGCACGTTGCTGGCGGTCATGATCGTCGGCCGAGTCATCGGCAAGGCCGACGTCCGTATCCTCGTCTTCATCGGAATGTCGCTGACCGCGCTGTCGTTGTGGGAGATGGCGGAGTTCACGACCGAGGTCGATCCGTGGACGATCGTCCGGACTGGCGTGATCCAGGGCATGGGACTGGGCTTCATCTTCGTCCCGCTCAGCACGGTATCGTTTTCGACTCTCGATCCGCGCCGCCGCGTCGAGGGCGCCGGCATGTTCAGTTTGATGCGGAACTTGGGCAGCAGCCTCGGCGTATCCGTCGTGATGTCGCTGCTAGCCCGCAACATCCAGATCAACCACGCCTCGATCACCGAGACCGTCACGCCGTTCATCGGCACGCAGGCCGGACGGCCGCTGCCGCCGCTCTGGGATCCGGCGACGCTGGCCGGGCTTCACGCCCTGAACGACGAGATCACGCGGCAAGCCGCGGCCATCGCCTACGTCAACGACTTCGTCTTGATGATGTGGATGACGATCTTGGCGATCCCGCTGATCGCGCTGCTGCGTCCGCCGCCGCGCCACGTTCCGGGCGGCGGCGACTAGCGAGGCTCAGTCGCGGGCGGGGATAACCCAGCCGTCGCGAATATCGATTCCAACCGTGTCGCCGAGCGCCGCGGCTTGGTCCGGCCCGAGATGCATCGGCAGGACCGCGCCATCGAGACGAGCTTCGATGGCAACGTGACTTCCTTGAAAGGCTTTGCGTGCCACCCGAGCCACGGGACCGTTGGTTCCCACCGCCAAATCCTCGGGCCGAAGGCAGACCAGCGCCGCACCGGTCGCCTGATCGGGCGCGACCCGAAGCTGGGCGCGCCGGCCCAGCACTTCTACGTCGGCACGGCCGTTGTGCACGGTATGGACGATCGCCGGAATGACGGCACCGCGACCGACGAACCGCGCCACCATCGGGGTCAGCGGCGCTCGATAGAGTTCTTCGGGCGACGCCAGTTGAACAATGCGACCCTGATCCATCACCGCGACCCGGTCGGCCAAGCCCAAGGCTTCGGTCTGATCGTGAGTCACATAAATCATCGTCGCACCGGTCGCTCGATGGAACGCCGTGAACTCAGCCTGCAGCAACGCACGCAGATGAACGTCGAGATTGGCGAGCGGCTCATCCAACAGAACCACCGCCGGCTCCATCACCAGACAGCGCGCCAAGGCGACTCGCTGCCGCTGGCCGCCGGACAATTCAGCGGGGCGGCGTGTCTCGTAACCGGTGAGACCGACGGCGTTCAACGCTTTGGCGACGCGATCCGCGTAGGCCGCGCCGGTTATTCCTTGAACGGCGAGCGGATAGCCGACGTTGCGCCTGACATCCATATGCGGCCACAGCGCGTACGATTGAAACACCATGCCGATGCGCCGGGCCTCGGGCGGCACGAACAACGGGCCGTCGGCGACAATCCGGTCGCCGATGGTGATGCGGCCGGCGTCGGGACGCTCGAACCCCGCGACCAAACGGAGCAGCGTGGTCTTGCCCGATCCTGACGGTCCGAGCACCGCCAGAAATTCACCGTGGCGGACGTCGAGATCGACCGCGTCGACGGCGGCGCTGCCGGCGGCGAAGCGGCGGCTGACGGTTGCGAGACTTACGGTCGCCACGGCAAGACCCCTTGCGGCAAGCGGCGGCCAAGCGCCGCACCAACCCCCATCAGCGCGAGCGTCGCGATCACCGTCAAGACGGCAATCGCCGCCGCGCCTGTGCTTTCGCCCGATTGATCGAGACTGAACAGGACGACGCCGAGCGTTTCCGCGCCCGACGACCACAGCAATGCCGACACCGTCAATTCGTTGAATGCGGTCAGGAAGACGATGATCGCGCCGGCGACGGCGGCCGGGGCCAGCAGCGGATAGATCACGGTGCGGAGCCGGAAAATGAATGACGCACCGGCGCCCTGCGCCGCTTCTTCCAGGCTGCGATCGACCTGTGCGAGCCCGGCCGAGACCGGTCGCCACGCCAAAGTGAGGAAGCGGGCGAGATAGGCCGCGAAGATGATCCAGACGGTGTTGTAGAGGCTGAGATTGATGATCGGCAGCGGCTTGAGCAGAACCAGGATCATGGCGATGGCGAGCACGACGCCGGGAAGCGCATAGGGAAACTCGGCGGCGATGGCGAGAAAGCCTATCGCTCGGCTGCGACGCCAATCGGCGAGTACCGCGAGCGGCACCGCCGCCATCATCAAGACGGCCGCCGCCAACCCGGCGAGGACGAAACTGTTCACGAAGGCGCGCCGCGCCGCAGCGTAATCCCAGAGCACGTAAGCGTAATGGCTGAACGTCATGCGCTCCCACGTCAACTCCACGCCGATCGCCGGAACGATCGAAGTCGCAATCAGGGCGGCAAACGGCAGCACCAGGATCAAGCCCATAAAAACCCACACGCTGGCCTCGACGACGGGCCGCCACGTCCCGAGCCGCCAGCCCGGCGTCGTCGCGGCCAGACTGACCACCCGCACGTCGTCGCGCCGGATGCGCCAGCGCTGCACGGCGAGCCCAATGATGGCGAGCGCGGCGAGGCCAAGGCCGATGGCTGCGACCTCGGGCAGGACGCGCGGACCGAACCCGGCCAGCCGCTGATAGACCAGCGTCACCAGCACGGTGTAGCCGCCGGGAATACCGAGCAGCGCCGGAATTCCGAAATTGCCGATGGCCGAGACGAACGACAGTCCGGTCCCGGCGGCGAGCGCGGGGCCGAGAAGCGGCAGGATCACGGTGCGGAGAATCGTCATCGGCGCCGCGCCCGCGGCCTGGGCGGCTTCGACGAGATCGCGCGGCACCAGCCGCAACCCGGCGCGGACTGCGAGAAACACCAGCGGTGCATGATGCAGCCCCAGCAGCAGAATGATCCCGCCCGGGCCGACGAGCGGATTGCGCGTCCCGAGCGGTGGCGCGAGACCGAGCGCACCGAGCAACGGACTGTTCGGTCCGAAGGCCTGCATCCAGGCGAAGGCTGTGACTTGCGGTGCAATCACCAACGGCAGAATGAAACTGAACACCAACGCCGCCTTGGCGCGGATGTCAGTGAGTGCCACCAGCAACGCGAACCCGGTGCCGAGAATAAGCGCCAGCAGCGTTCCGCCGATTCCGGTAACGAGTGTGTTGCGGAGGGCGCGAAGCGTCGCCGATCGCGTCCAGGTTTCGATGACGATGGAGAGATCCGGCGAGCCGGCCGGCGCCACGCCTTCCCAAAGAAGGCGCAGCATCGGCACGAGCGCGATCAGACTTACAAAACCGACGAGGGCGAGCCGGACGCCCTTCTCGCCCCCGTCCACGATGGAAACCGCCGTCGATTACCCGCCGAACAGATCGGCGAAGCGCTTCTTGTTGGCTTCGTCGGCACGGATCGCCGCCGGAACGTCGAGCGGGATGATCTTCACGTCCTCCAACTTCGGAAAGCCCGCCGGCGGCGTCACGTCTTTACGCGCCGGGAGATAGCCCTGACCCACCGCCAGCTTCTGGCCATCGGCCGACAGGATGAAGTCGATGAAGGCCTTGGCGGCGGCCTGGTTCTTCGAGGTTTTGAGCATCGCCACCGGCTCGGTCACGGCCGACACGCCTTCTTTCGGGAAGACGAAGTCGACGGGCGTGCCCTTGCCTTTGGCATTCAGCGCCATGAACTCGACGATGAAGCCGTACATCTTCTCGCCGCCAGCGACAGCGGTCACAACCGCGCCGTTGCCGCGAACTGCGGTGGCGCCGTTCTTGGCGAGCGCGTCGTAATACCCGGCGCCAAGACCGCTGACGCTTTGCAAAGCCGCCATGTGGATCGCGGCGGCGCCCGAATAGAGCGGGCTCGGCATCACCACCTGCCCCTTCACTTCGGGACGGGTCAGGTCTTGCCACGACGTCGGCTTGAACGTCGCCTTGGAGTTGACGATGATTCCGGTCGTGATCAGCTTCGTGCCGAAATATGTCTTGTCCTTGTCATAGGCCTCGGCCGGGATCTGCGAGAGATCGGCCGCCGTATGCGCCAACAGGCGATTGTCGGCCTTGAGCTTCTCCATCGACACGGCGTCGGCAATCAGAAGGACGTCGGGACGCGGATCGCCGGCGGAGAATTCAGCCAAGAGCTTGTTCATGACTTCGGTCGTGCCGGAGCGGAAGACCTCGACTTCGACGGTCGGGTGCTTCGCCTTGAAGCCGGTGACGGTCTCGGAGGCGTCGCGGTCGGGCTGCGAGGTGTAGAGCACGAGCTTGCCCGACACTTGGGCCGACGCCGGCACTGCAAAGGCCAAAAGTGCCGCAGCAGCCATGGCGAATGAGCGGATCATCAAATCTCTCCCTTGTGTGGACGGGTACGGAACGGCCCGCGGCCGCCCCCAAACTGCCTCGCAGTAAGCCACGGCGCGATGACGCATTCGTGACACCCTGGGCCCGGACCGGACCCTCAAAGTGGCTGGCCTTCTTGGATACAGTTCGAACCCAAAGGTATCAAGAGGTCATCGCACTGGCAGCTATTGCTTCCAGCATGGAGCTAGCTGAAGCGCACCGGCGAACGGGCCTGCCGTCACGGCCTTACTGAGGTGTGATTAGTTGATTATCCGACCTCTTCCCATGATCGGGGCTTAGATATTGACTGCGGCGCGGTC